>CAZOSF010000016.1:4715-29497 GCA_964582415.1 uncultured Alteromonas sp. | reverse complement strand
ATGGCACAGCAACTAGTACCAAAATAAAGGGACCAAAGTGAATTGGCCCTTCCCCAGTTAATAATCTTGTCTAGAGAGGTGACAACAATGTTGGCACCATTCCCCGCGGGCAAGACTTGCCCGGGGAAATCGTCTGGAATTTTATTGGTGTTTTCTACTCCCATTTCAATGCTCCTTTTTTCCATGCATATAATAATCCTAGTCCGAGAATTCCCAGAAATACCATGATTTCGATCAAGGCGACAGCTCCCACATCACCAAATACTACGGCCCATGGCACCAAGAATGCCACCTCCACGTCGAAGATGAGGAATAGGATGGCAAATAGGTAATAGCCTACTTTGAATTGCACCCAGGTGGGTCCAATGGTAGACATACCACTTTCATATGGCTCCCGTTTTTGGGGGTTATCAGATTTATGGGAAATTAAATTGGAAAGGAAATTAGCCCCAGCGACGAGGGCAATCCCTGCTAGTAAAAAAACTAAAATCGCTTCTGCTCCCATGGCTTTCGGTTTTATTTCACATCATATGTGTCTCCTGAGAAGAACAGGTCGTCTGTTTTTCTAAAGCTAGAATTGGCTTTCACCTGCTTCATGGATTCATTCTCCCTTTCTTCAAAAGTCACATCCTCATATTGACGGATAATTCCAGTTACGATTGGACCTTGTAATCGGACCAACATTTGATGTAGGGTAGGATCGGCTTCATAAGCGTTGTGTACCAAGATATCTTCTTGGGTCACACCATTTTCACCAACAGTTGCCACTTCCAATTTTAGTCCGTTCAACACCAATCCTTTATTTCTCTCCTTACCAAATATCATGGGTTTTCCATGCTCCACATACAATATGCGGTCTTCCCGCACCTCCTTGTCGGTGAATTGTGAGTACGCACCATCGTTGAAAATCGGACAGTTTTGCATTACTTCCAATAGGGAGGTTCCTTTGAATTTATGAGCTTCAATCATAATATCGGTCATCTCTTTGGGAGTATTTCCTGAAATTCTTGCGAAGAAGCGGGCTTGTGCCCCAATGGCCAATTCTCCTGCCGAGAATGGTGGTTGGGTATTACCATAGGGAGAAGATTTTGTCTTTTGCCCAACCAAGGAAGTTGGAGAAAACTGTCCCTTGGTCAACCCATAAATTTTGTTGTTAAACAGAATGATGTTCAGGTCTATATTCCTTCGAAGCACATGAATGAAGTGATTTCCTCCAATCGCCATGGAATCCCCATCACCGGTAATCACCCACACGCTAAGATCATTATTGGCCAGCTTCACACCAGAAGCGATGGCAGGAGCCCGACCATGAATGCCGTGCATTCCATAGGTATCCATATAATAAGGGAAACGGGAAGAACATCCGATTCCAGAAATAAAGACCACATCTTCTTTATTCACGCCCATTTCGGGCAAGGCTTTTTGCATGGAACGCAGGATGACATAATCATCACAACCCGGACACCATCTTACTTCCTGGTCGCTCGCAAAATCCTTGAAACTATATTTTTTTGCCGCAGTTGTTTCCATATTATTTCAGTAGTTGTTTAAATTTTTCCATTAATTCGGCATTTCCAAAAGGTAGGCCTTGCACTTTATTGAATTGTACCAAGGGTAGGTTGTCGAAATGCATTCGAAGCACATTGGCAAATTGACCCATGTTCAATTCACAAACCACAATCTTTTTGAATTTTCTCAGTACCGCTTCTGTATTTTTTGGTAGCGGATTGATATAATTGAAATGGGCATAACCTACATTCGTGTATCCCTCTTCTTCCATGTGTTTCACGGCAGAATGCAAAGAACCATAAGTACCTCCCCATCCTACTACCAATAAATCCCCTTCATCGGCAAATTCGGTGGTGAGTTCTGGAATATCGTTTTGAACCCGCTTAATTTTTTCTGCACGGATTTTCGTCATGTACTCGTGGTTTTCCGGAACATACGATACATTACCACTCACGCGATCTTTTTCCAAACCACCCACACGATGTTCCAATCCAGGTGTTCCTGGAATGGCCCAGTTTCTTGCTAAGGTTTCCGGGTTTCGGTCGTAAGGATGCCAATTTTCGGTTGCCTCCTTAATTATGGTATTATGTATCTCAGGCATATCCTCTACCGATTTGATCTTCCAAGGTGCCGAACCATTGGCAATGTATCCATCGGTAAGCAAAATGACGGGGGTCATATGTTCCAATGTAAGCTTGGATGCTATATATGCATAATGGAAACAGTTCGCTGGAGTGCTGGCCGCAATCACAATAACAGGGCTCTCACCATTTCTACCATACAGTGCCTGCATTAAATCCGACTGCTCGGTTTTGGTAGGCAACCCTGTAGATGGCCCTCCCCTTTGTACGTTTACAATCACCATGGGTAGCTCGATCATCATGGCCAATCCTACTGCCTCACCTTTCAGTGCCAAACCGGGCCCTGAAGTGGTAGTTATCGCTAAATCTCCTGCAAAAGAGGCCCCAATGGCAGAGGCAATCCCTGCAATTTCATCTTCCGCTTGAAAGGTTTTTACACCAAAATGCTTGTGCTTTGCTAATTCATGCAGAATATCGGAGGCGGGCGTAATAGGATAAGATCCTAAGAACAATTCCATTCCCGATTTTTCTGCCGCTGCCAAAAATCCCCATGCGGTGGCTGTATTCCCCATGATGATCCTGTACTTCCCCGGATTCATTTTAGCAGGGGAAATGGTATAGGCATTCGGAATCAATTCCAAGGTTTCCGCATAATAATACCCGGTATTGAGCACCTTGGTATTGGCTTCTATAAGTATAGGCTTGCTTTTAAATTTCTTTTCGAAGAATTCGATGGTATGTCTGGGAGAACGGTCGTACATCCAATATACCATTCCCAACGCAAACATATTTTTAGTCCTCGTGATGGATTTATTATCCAATCCTTCAATGTCCTTCAGCGCTTCGCGGGTAAGGGTGGTCATTTCCACCTCGATGACCCTATAATTTTCCAAGCTACCATCTTCCAATGGATTGCTTTCATATTGTGCCTTCTCTAAATTCTTTTTGTTGAAGGAATCCGTATCTACTATAATAGTGTGTCCCGGTTTCACCGCATGCAAGTTTGTTTTGAGTCCTGCAGGGTTCATCGCTACCAAGAGATCTACTTCATCCCCAGGGGTACTAATCTCCACACTTCCAATGTGCACCTGAAATCCAGATACCCCGTACAAACTACCTTGTGGAGCCCTAATTTCAGCAGGATAATTGGGGAATGTTGCAATGTCATTTCCAAACATCGCTGAGGTATCGGAAAACTGAGTCCCGGTGAGCTGCATCCCATCACCGGAGTCTCCAACGAAACGGATTACTACCGACTCGAGTACTTCCGCAAGATTATTCGTTTTTGTAACAGCCATAATTTCGTATATTTAAATGACGTATAGATTAATAAGATACGGAATCTGTTTAATTTACACGTCCGTCAAAGATAATTTCACTTTTTAGAACGAAAGCTGACTTTTGTCACCTTCGGAAGAGGAAATGAAGCTTAATTTAGCACCAATAAATCGAAAAACTCTTGTAGTATGGCTATAATGATAACCGAGGACTGCATTAACTGTGATGCCTGTGTATCTGAGTGTCCCAACCATGCAATCTATGAACCCGATCAAGAATGGTCCTATTCGGACGATACCGCATTAAGCGGAACGGTAACAACTTTGGATGGTAGAGAAGTTGATGCCGATGCAGAGAATGACCCTGTTTCAGACGAATTTTATTTTATTGTAACCGATAAGTGTACCGAGTGTAAAGGATTCCATGACGAACCACAATGTGCCTCTGTTTGCCCAGTGGATTGCTGTGTTCCTGATACCAATCACGTAGAAAGTGAAGATACCCTGCTTGCCAAGAAAGCTTGGTTGCACGGAGAATAAGGTACTCTAAACATACCCATTAAACACAAGCGAAGTACCACCTATACGGTGGTGGTACTTCGTTTTTTATTTTTTAAAATATTTCGTCAAACCAGCAATGGCAAGGCTTCGCAAAATGCACCCATCTTTTCTATTTCTTGGGAAATTCCCTTAAAAGATGACCAGAGTCATAATTTTTGTCTCCTACTCTTTTTACTTTCAACTACTTAATTAAACCTGTTTTATAACGTAAATAGAGAGTCATGGAAAAAGAGGTTAAAAAACTCATCTGCGATGCTAATGAAGCAGTTGCAAGAGTTGCCCACAAGACGAATGAAGTATGTGCAATCTATCCCATCACCCCGGCATCGCCCATGGGGGAACATGTGGATGTATTCAGTGCCAACGGACAAAAAAATATCTGGAATAACGTTCCTAGAATAGTTGAAATGCAAAGTGAAGGAGGGGCTGCAGGAGCCGTTCACGGATCTTTGTTAGGCGGTGCTCTTACCACCACCTTTACCGCTTCTCAAGGATTGTTGTTGATGATACCTAATATGTATAAAATTGCTGGGGAATTGATGCCGTCTGTGATCCACGTTGCAGCAAGAACGGTAGCTACCCACGCACTTTCCATATTTGGAGACCATTCCGATGTGATGGCGACCCGCCAAACGGGATTCTCCATGTTGTTTGGGGGATCGGTTCAAGAAGCTCAGGATTTTGCTTTGATTGCTCAAGTAGCCACCTTAAAATCCAGAGTTCCTTTCCTTAATATATTCGACGGATTCCGGACTTCTCATGAGATTTCAAAAATCGATGCCATTTCGGATGAAACCATCAAGGCAATGATGCCCGAGGATAAAATTATGGAACACAAAAAACGTGCATTGGATCCCGACCATCCAATGATCAAGGGAACTTCACAAAACCCTGACGTGTTCTTCCAATCACGAGAAGCGGCCAACCTTTATTATGACAAGGTTCCCGTCATTGTACAAGAAACCATGGATGAGTTCTACGCCCATACCGGTCGTAGATACCAACCCTTCCAATATATAGGACATCCTGAAGCAGAAAAAGTAATCATCATAATGGGCAGTGGCCAAGGCCCAGTTCGCGAAGCCATTGATACGATGAATAAAAATGGTGAAAAGGTTGGTGCGATTCTGGTTCGTTTATACCGTCCTTTCTCTGCCGAGCATTTCATCAACGCGCTTCCAGAAACAGTGCGTAAAGTAGCCGTCTTGGATCGTACCAAAGAACCAGGTAGCGCAGGGGAACCGCTCTACTTGGACGTAGTTACTGCCTTTATGGAAAGCGATAGGGTGAAACCAGTTATCATAGGGGGTCGTTACGGACTTTCCTCTAAGGAATTCGACCCAGCCATGGTGAAGGCTGTTTTCGACGAACTGGACGCTGTAAAACCAAAAAATCACTTTACCATAGGTATCAATGACGACGTGTCCCATACTAGTTTGACCATCGGTGAACGTCTGAAAACCGTAAAGAACACCTTTAACTGTATGTTCTACGGATTAGGATCGGATGGTACCGTTGGTGCCAATAAGAACTCGATTAAAATTATTGGGGAAACCACCGATAACTATGTTCAAGGATATTTCGTTTATGACTCCAAAAAAGCAGGAGCACAAACGGTATCCCATTTGCGTTTTGGTCCAGAACCCATTTATTCTACCTATTTGATTCACCAAGCCGATTTTATCGCTTGCCATCAATTCAATTTTATAGAAAAGTATGATATCCTGAAAAACATTAAAAAAGGAGGAACCTTCTTATTGAATGCTCCATATTCAAAAGAAGAGATTTGGGATAATCTACCAATGAAGATGCAAGAGGAAATCGTAGATAACGAATTGGAATTCTACGTGATCGACGCAACCAAAGTTGCCCAAATGGCGAATTTAGGAAAACGTACCAATACGGTATTGCAAACCTGCTTCTTCGCAATTTCTGGAGTATTGCCAAGAGAAGAGGCGATTCAGAAGATTAAGGATGCGATTGTGAAATCGTATTCACATAAAGGTGATAAGATTGTGAAGATGAACTTTAAGGCAGTTGATACTGCTTTGGCGCACCTTGAAAAAGTGGCTTATCCGAAGGAAATCACCAGCCATGAAGGTTTGAAACCTGCTATGCGACCCGAAGCCGATCCATTCGTACAAGAAGTTTTGGGTAAAATCCTTGCTGGTTTGGGAGACGAACTCCCTGTGAGTGCCTTCCCTGTGGACGGTGCTTTCCCAACAGGAACTACTCAGTTCGAAAAACGAGGTATCGCCGATTTCATTCCTGTTTGGGATGACACTAGCCTGTGTACTCAATGTAACAAGTGTGTGGCCATTTGTCCTCACGCCGCGATTCGCGCCAAAGTAATAACCAATGAAGAATTGGCAAATGCTCCGGCTTCCTTGAAATCGGCACCAGCAAAAGGTCGTCCGTTCAATAGTGAAACAGAATCTTATGTGCTTCAGGTTTCTCCTGAAGACTGTACGGGCTGTGATTTGTGTGTTGCTGTTTGTCCAGCAGAAAGCAAGGAGGTCAAAGATTTTAAAGCGATTAATATGCACCGAAAACTGGATGTTGAAGTGGAAGAAAATGCCAATTGGGATTATTTCGCTGAACTTCCGGACTATGACAGAACTGCCTTGCAAATTACCAACGTAAAAGGCTCTCAATTCCTAGAACCTTTATTCGAATTTTCAGGAGCTTGTTCAGGTTGTGGTGAAACACCTTACATTAAGTTACTCACCCAACTGTTCGGTGATAGTATCTTAATTGCGAATGCTACTGGTTGTTCTTCCATTTACGGAGGTAACCTCCCTACCACACCCTACAAAACCAACGAAGCAGGTCGTGGACCCGCATGGGCCAACTCCTTGTTCGAGGATAATGCCGAGTTTGGTTTGGGTATGAAATTGGCCTTGAGCAAAAAGCAGGAAATCGCTGTGGATCTTTTGAAATCATTGCAACCTATAATTGGCAATGAATTGGTGGAATCGATTCTGAACAATGCCGAAGAAAATGAAGCCGACAAAGCAGTTAAGTTCCATGATCTTGACTTATTGAAAGAAAAATTAGCCCTATTCCCTAACAACAAAGATGCGGTGAAACTGAGCCAGCTTTCAGAATATCTAAGAAAGAAAGCCGTATGGATTGTTGGTGGTGATGGCTGGGCCTATGACATTGGATATGGTGGTGTAGACCACGTGCTCGCCTCTGGAGAAGATATTAATATTCTCGTATTGGATACCGAAGTGTACTCCAACACAGGTGGACAAACCTCCAAAGCGACCCCTTTAGGTGCCAGTGCCAAATTCTCTGTTTCTGGTAAACGTACCAGCAAAAAAAGTTTGGCCCTTCAAGCGGTATCCTATCAAAACGTGTATGTGGCTCAAGTGGCCATTGGCGCGAAAGACCTTCAAACCTTGAAAGCAATTGAAGAGGCAGCCGCTTACCCAGGACCTTCTATCATTATTGCGTACTCTCATTGTGGAGAGCATGGTTATGATCTTAAGGACGGAGCTGTTCATCAAACCAAAGCCGTTGAGTCTGGTTATTGGCCATTGTTCAGATTTGATCCTTCCCAACCTAAGGGCAAAAAATTCAAATTGGACTCCAAAGAACCTACCGTTCCATTAGAAGAGTTCATGTATGGAGAAACACGATTCTCTCGAGTGGTAAAAGACGATAAAGCACTAGGAGAGTATCTGTTGCATGAAGCCCAGGAAGAAGTACAATCGAAATGGGAACGTCTCGAATTGTTTAGAGAAATGTAAGCACTAACCTTAATATTCACAAGATATGGAAGCCAAATCCCGTGAGTTATACAAAGAAGGCTATGCTAGATTAAGCGATGCGAACCGGGAGCTCTTTAAACCCGAAGAAGATGTAGTATCTTACTTGGTGTGCAAGAACGCCCAGTTCGCTGTGGAAAGTTATTTAAAAGGATACTTATTAAAAAATGGTGTGGAAATCGATCAGCATGACTCTATCGGTGACCTCTACCAAGCCTGTCGCGAGATTAATCCTCGATTTGAAAAAATAAGTCTGAGTGATTTTAGTTGTCAGCATGTAAAATTAGGCAACGCTCGTTACTGTAATGAAGTATCTAAAGTAAGCCACTGCTTTCAAGCAGCCAACGACTTGGATTCTTTCCTTAGGGAAGAGAATGAGATCCAATAGTAGCCTATTTCATGATTCAGTGTAGTTTCAGGGCCACGAACGGGCCTTGGCTTCCATTGATTTGCCGTACTTCGGCGCTCAGGTTACGTGAGAAAATTAACTAATATTTACCACGCTCTCGATCTCGGGAGCGTGTTTTTTTATGGTCATTTCCACACCGCTCTTCAATGTCATTTGATTCACCGAACAGCCCACGCAGGCGCCCATCAGTTGAACCGTTACCTTTTTTCCCTCTTCAATGGATACAAGAGAAATATCCCCTCCATCACTTTGAAGAAAAGGCCGGATTTCATCTAGGGCTGCCTCTACCTTTGCAATTAGTTCTTGGTCTTTCATCCTAACTTATTTTACCGCACTGCAACCTGCCATGGTGGTAATCTTAATCGCCTCTGTTGGAGGGAGGTTTTCATTTCGGAGTACTGTTTGGGAAACCACATTTTTGGTCACTTCCTCAAATGCCTTTTCGATTGGCGAATCTGCCTGTAATGCCGCTGGTCGTCCTACATCGCCTGCCTCTCGAATGCTTTGTACCAATGGGATTTCACCAAGGAATGGGACTTCGAGGTCTTCTGCCAAATTCTTAGCACCTTCCTTTCCGAAGATATAATACTTATTGTCGGGTAATTCCGCTGGTGTGAAATACGACATATTCTCTACGATCCCCAATACAGGCACCAATATATTTTCTTGTTGGAACATGGCCACACCTTTACGAGCATCGGCCAATGCCACATTTTGTGGTGTACTTACCACCACCGCCCCAGTAATGGGCAATGATTGCATGATACTTAAATGAATATCTCCTGTACCAGGAGGTAGGTCGATAAGAAGAAAGTCTAATTCGCCCCAAGCCGCATCAAAAATCAATTGGTTCAGTGCTTTGGCAGCCATGGGACCTCTCCAGATTACCGCTTGATTGGGCTGGGTAAAAAACCCGATCGACAAGATCTTTATTCCATAGTTTTCAATGGGCTGCATCTTACTCTTCCCGTCCACTTCCACAGAATAGGGACGCTCATGGGCCACGTCGAACATAATTGGAATGGAAGGTCCATAAATATCTGCATCCAGAACTCCCACCTTGAATCCCATATTTGCCAAAGTCACTGCAAGATTTGCGGTAACGGTAGACTTACCCACCCCACCTTTTCCGGAGGCTACAGCAATGATATTCTGAATCCCTGGAATGGGCTTCCCTTTGATCAAATTTGGATTCTGTGGCTGTTGTGGCGCTTCTACTTTAATGTTCACCACCACTTCCGCTACGCTGGAAATCTTTTCATGAATCACCTTGATGATATCTTGCTCCACCCGTTTTTTAATATGCATGGCTGGGGTAGCAATTTTCACGTCAACTATGATTTCTTCGGCAAACGTAACCACGTTGGTAACGGCGCCACTCTCTACCATATTCTTCCCTTCCCCAGGAAGTGAAATGGTTTCAAGAGCTGCAAGGATGTCTTTTTTATTGAATTTCATGGCAAAATTTAGACTAATTCTAAAGTGCAAATATACAGCATCTCCTTCTTTTCGTCTGTTACTTTTATAACCTTTTAAGATTTGAAATTTACAACTCGAAATCGAGTTCCCTAGCAGGATCCCAAAAAAGCGATTCGAAGTTCTGAATTTGATTATCTATGACCGTTATCCCTTCACTTTCGAGCAATTGTTGCATGAGGTTCGTCCCTTCAAAATGATGCTTCCCTGTTAGTAGCCCCTTGCGATTCACCACACGATGGGCAGGTACTTCAGGCCGTCCATGGGAGGCATTCATGGCCCATCCCACCATTCGGGCGCTTCCTGCCGCTCCTAAATAATTTGCGATGGCTCCATAACTGGTAACGCGACCATATGGAATTTGCTGCGCGATAGCATATACCCGCTCAAAAAAACTAGCCTCTGAGGTCATAGATGCTGAAATACTTTTATGGCAGTAATTATGGAAATCAATGCAGTGATAAAGCCAATTACATAGTTCATATTAAGATGGAATAGACTTCTTCCATTTTTCCTTCGAAAATACTGTGCGTAGATAAATAACATCACGAAGCTACCCAGGCCTGATCCAAGTACTGTGCTCAGTAAAGGCAGGTGATCAAAGGAGAACCACCCAAATGAGGAAAATGTGATACTGATATACACCCAATACGGAATGGGCAATAAATTAAGCGAGGCAAGAAAAATTCCGTAGAAAAACCGATTGGTCTTGGAGTGTTCCATTTCTCTGGGCACCTCCCTTCTGGAATCTTTAGCGATAAAAAAGAAATACAGGGTAAGACATATGAAGATGCCCAGTGCGACTTCTTGAAGAATGTCAACCACTTCTGGATGCCGATCGAGATACCGTGCAAAAATCAGCGCAGCTAAGGTTTGTATCGAAATAGTTATAAATACCCCTGTTGAAAAAAGTAATGCCACCTTTCTCCCTTGATTCATACTAATCTTGGCTGCTGTCATATTTAACAGGCCGGGTGGAATAACCCCGATAAGGGCAGCCACAAAACCTATGATAAAATTAACGAGTATGGACATCCGGGAAGGTTTCCAAGTGAAGATAGCAATTATTTACGAGCTAACTTAAAACGGGTATATGTGATTTTCTTTCCTTTTTCTAGGTATTGGGACTCATAAAACGTCTGAATCGACGTCACCACTTCTGGAGCACCCGTGCTTCCATAAACGTCGTGATGGGCATAGTCAATTTCTTCTCCGAGGCCATGCAAGAGTCCAAGTGTATAGCCATGCATAAATTCACTATCGGTTTTAAGATGTATCAAACCATTCGGTTTTAGTACTTTACGATAGCGATCTAAAAATTCCTGATTGGTCAAACGATGTTTCGTCCGCTTGTATTTTATCTGTGGATCTGGAAAGGTAATCCAGATTTCATCCACTTCGTGTATCGCAAAACAATGTTCCAAAAGTTCGATCTGCGTGCGTAGAAAACCAACGTTCGACAGACCTTCTTCCATAGCCGTCTTCGCTCCCCTCCAAAGACGGGCCCCTTTTATATCAATACCTATGAAGTTTTTATTGGGATATTTTCGAGCCAAATCGACCGTATACTCTCCTTTTCCGCAGCCTAATTCCAAAACAATTGGGTGATCGTTGTGAAAGAAAGAGGAGCCCCACACTCCCTTTTGGGAAAATTCCTCGTTCAATAAGGTACTCCTCTTTGGCTGAAGGACATTAGCAAAGGTTTCGTTTTCCTTAAACCGTTTCAATTTGTTTTTACTCCCCACTAGGTAACCGTTCTTTAAAATTTCGGTAAAATTACGGAAATATATATGTGTAGTAAGAATGGTTACTTTTGTTTTTGTGCAAATCGATAAAGGAAGGGAAGACCTGAACCATTGAAATCGAAAAAAACCATATTAGTCGCTCCACTCCATTGGGGTTTAGGCCATGCCACCCGATGTATCCCAACAATTCGTGCTTTGCTCGATCGTGAATTTAATGTCCTTCTTGGAAGCGATGGTGGGGCTTTGGAATTGTTGAAAAAGGAATTTCCCGAATTACCCAGTATCGCACTCCCTGGATATGACATTACTTACCCAAAAAAAGGGGAACTTTTTAAATTTAAACTCTTCCTCAAGCTTCCTCACATAAAAAAAACCATGGAAGCCGAGCGAAAAGTGGTTAAACAACTGGTGAAAGAGGGGCTCATTCACGGAATTATTTCCGATAACCGTATGGGCGTGCGCAGCAAGAAAGTGCCTTCTGTATTTATCACACATCAGGTAAACGTATTGAGTGGAAATACCTCCTATTTCAGTAGCAAGATGCATCAGGAAATTATCAAGAAATACGACGCCTGTTGGGTCCCCGATTTGGAAGGCGAGCCCAACTTAAGTGGCATGCTCGGTCATCCTAAAAAAGTTGATTTTCCATTAACTTATATCGGTCCATTAAGTAGGATGAAATCCTCACAACTTGATATAAAATACGACTATCTTGTTTTGCTTTCTGGTCCGGAACCTCAGCGTACCCTTTTGGAAGTTCGATTAATGGAAGAATTATCCGGTATCGATTCATCTGTTTTAATGGTTCGCGGAGTCGTGGAAGGGAAAATCGAGACCTATCAAAAAAACAATCTCACCATTGTAAATTATCTCACATCATCCTTACTTGAGAAGGCTATCAACGAAAGCCATGTGGTCATTTCAAGATCGGGATACACTACATTAATGGATTTGGCCGCTCTAGAGAAAAAGGCCTTTTTTATACCCACTCCAGGGCAATTTGAACAAAAATACTTGGCGAAAGAACTACATGACAAAGGTATTGTACCAAGTTGTGCCCAAGAAGAATTTAGTATCGAGCAATTAAAGAAGGTGGAAAACTTCAGTGGATTGAAAGAGTTCAAGTTTGAAACTCCTTATGATGAATTATTTACTCTTTTCAAGGGTGAATGAGAACTCGGAGCCTACGCCAAACTGACTTTCAACGTAAATTTTTTCATTATGGGCTTCCACAAGGTGTTTAACGATTGAGAGACCCAATCCACTCCCTCCTACTTTTCTAGAACCACTTTTATCTACACGAAAAAAGCGTTCAAACAACCTTGGAATATGTTCTTCTTCAATACCTTCGCCATTGTCGGTTACACGAAGAATGACCTTGTTACGGATTAGGTTCTCGATACTTACTTCCGTAGTACCTTCCATTTTCCCGTATTTGATTGAATTTTCGATTAAGTTGGTAAGTACCTGCTGAATGCGCTCCCGATCTGCATGTACCATAATACTGTCGGTATACTCCCTATCAAAGGTGAGGGTAATATTCTTTCTGGTCGCCTTCATTTCCAATAAGTCGAACACATTCTGAACCAATTCTATGATATTGAAATCCTCTTTGTAAAGCGTTAGATCCCCCGTCTCAAGCTTTGTAATCATGTCAAGATCCTTGACGATATAAATGAGTCGCTCTACCCCCTTGTTGGCTCGTTGCAGGTATTTTTTTCGAACGGTTTTATCCTTCATGGCTCCGTCTAGCAAGGTTAGGATATACCCCTGAACAGTAAACAGTGGCGTTTTGAGCTCATGGGAAACATTCCCCATAAATTCCTTACGATAATTCTCTCGGTCCTTAAGGGTCTCGATTTCCAACTTTTTGTCTTCTGCAAAGCGCTCTACTTCCCGTGTAAGCGTGGTCATATCGGTAGTTATTGGCCTCTTGTCGAAGGTGCTTGCATCTAGAAGCTTTACGTCGTTGTATATTTTCTTAACCTGCTTATAGATAAACTTTTCAACACGGTATTGGATGACCAAAAAGGAAACGGAATAACAGATCCCGAAAAATAGTAGGAGCCACCAATAATTGAAAGTCCCTTCTACATAAAAAAAAACTCCTAACAAAGCTGTTAGGAAGAGTGTAATATACGTAGAGGTATACCCTGCAAACCGGTATGTTCTTTTAAACATTTCTGCCATTAAACCACAAACTTATAGCCCACGCCTTTTACCGTTTTAAATCGGTCGTCCCCAATTTTTTCACGAAGTTTTCGGATATGAACGTCGATAGTTCTTCCTCCCACTACGACTTCATTTCCCCAAACAGCATCTAAGATATCTTCCCGCTTGAAGACCTTTCCTGGTTTGGACGCCAACAAAGCTAATAATTCAAATTCTTTACGGGGTAAAATGATTTCTTCTTTTCCCTTCAGGATTTTATATTCTTCCCTATTGATGGTCAAATTGCCCAATTTGATATTGGCCTCTACTTTTTCAGGCTCCTTGAATCGGCGCAAAAGGGCTTTTACCTTGCTCACCAATACCTTTGGTTTAATGGGTTTGGTAATATAGTCATCGGCGCCTGCTTCAAAACCTGCCACTTGAGAGTAATCCTCACCACGAGCAGTTAAAAAAGTGATAATGGTTTCCGACAATTCGGGAATGTTTCGAAGTTTTTCACAGGCCTCAATCCCATCCATTTCTGGCATCATTACATCCAAGATGATCAAGTTTGGTGTATGTTTCCTGGCCTCTTCCAGTGCTTCTATCCCGTTTTCGGCAGTAAAGATTTGATAGCCTTCAGCGGAAAGGTTGTACCCGATTATCTCAAGAATATCCGGTTCATCATCCACTAACAAAATTTTAATGTCTTTTTTCTTCATAGTATTTCAAAAAGCAGAAATCGTGTTAAATATACGGCTATTCAAATCGAGCACCAATTATGCGATTATTGTTAACGATTAAGTAACATTACACAAACAATTTATAAAAAAAAACCTTACCTCCGTAACAATTTATAAATGGTTAGAGAACCTTTTCCTTAGGGTTTGGAAATACGCTTACATTTGAAAAAAACAGATGTCATGAGAACACTATTTACCCTATTCGGGCTCCTCAGTTACTTCATGACCTATGCCCAAGTATGTGGCTTTGAAACCCCCGGGGTATTTCCCTCGGAGTATACAGACACTGGAGACCCTAGTCTCCCTCACGCGCTGCTAGACAATCCGAACGAACCTTACGTAAACTGGCCTTCCAATGGGAATGAGCTGGGCTTTAGTGCCCACTATGTCCCCTATGATAGTCCCGATATCGGCCTCACCGATGGAGACGAAGTAGGGGTAACGGATACCGATACTATTGTGGGCAACTATCCCGAAGGCACCCAAGGATTTGTAATTAGCGATGTAGACGGAAACTTTATTTTGGAGTTCGAACCCGTTGTGAGCACTTCCACAAATGCGACGTTCAGCATTCAGTATTTTATTGCCGAGACCGGATATGAAGGGGATGGTACTTCCAATGCTTCGGGTTCCGATCGCCTTCGAATTTATATACGGGAGCTAACGGGAAATACCGAAATGGATGTGCTGAATACCACTGGATTTGATATCAATGATCTGGGGATTGAGGGACAATGGCAACAGGTCTCCGTGAATTTACCAGCCTACAATGGAAACGAACTGCATTTTCAAGTGGTGATAGAAGCCCGAAACAATTCAAGTTCGGAAGCCTTCTTCTTTGACGACCTACAATTCGATCTTACATTGGGAAATCAAGAGTTAGGGGTTGAAAAATTCCGCCTTTATCCTAATCCTGCTACCGATTTTGTGCAAATCTCTGGATTGCAGGATCAGCTTCCGGTCACCGTTCAATTTTATGATGTATTAGGAAAAGAAGTGGCCAGATTTGATCAGGTGGCCACTTTACTGCCCATACATCATTTAAAAAGTGGGTTGTATTTCGTAAAAATTATCCAGGGAGAGCGACAGAAGGTCCTCAAATTGGTAAAGCCCTAAAAAAGGTCTCCTTAAATTCTAAAGGCTTCCCTCTCGGAAGCCTTTTTTAATTAGTATTTTTGGTGTGGAACATACGACCATGATACCAGCTTCTCCTTTTACGATTTCCGACGAAGCCACCTTCGAAAAGGAAGCAATGGCACTTTTTCTGCACCAGTACAACACGGTCGAGCCCTTCAGAACCTACTGTGATTTACTTCACAAGCAACCAGACCGGGTGAAAAAGCTCACCGACATCCCCTTTTTACCGATTCAATTCTTTAAAAACAAAGAAATCATTGAAGCAGGATCTGCTCCAGAAATTGTTTTTACCAGCAGCGGCACTACAGGGACAACTGCAAGCAAACACTTTGTGGCTTCCAAATACCTCTATGAAGAAAGTTTTACAAAAGGCTTCGAACGCTTCTATGGGAATATTCAGGATTGGGTAATCTTGGCGCTGCTTCCTTCCTATTTGGAACGAGGAGGCTCTTCCTTGGTGTATATGTTCGACCACCTAATACAAAAGAGCCACCACGCCGAAAGCGGTTTTTATTTAAACGACTACAATGGTCTCATTGAGAAACTTCACTATCTGGAGCGCCTGGGTCAAAAAACCCTTCTCCTAGGCGTTTCCTATGCCCTTTTAGACCTTATCGAGATGCAATCATTTTCACTGAATCATACCGTCGTGATGGAAACCGGCGGAATGAAAGGGAGAAGAAAAGAATTGGTAAAAGAAGCCTTGCATGATCTACTAAAGAAAGGTTTTGGTGTGCCCCAGATTCATAGTGAGTATGGTATGACGGAATTACTTTCCCAGGCGTATTCAAAGGGGGATGGTATTTATCAATGCCCTCCATGGATGAAAATCCTTACCCGCGATACCGAAGATCCCTTTGTTTATGTAGACGGCAAAACCGGCGGCATCAATATAATCGACCTTGCCAATCGACATTCCTGTGCCTTCATTGAAACTCAAGATTTAGGCAAGCGTCTTCCAGATGGAAGTTTCGAAATTTTGGGTAGATTTGATTCCAGCGACATTCGCGGTTGTAACCTAATGGTACTTTGATGACCCAAGATCCTGAGAAAAAACTTGGCTGTGCCTGGATTTTCACTTTCGGACTTTTCTCTTTTGTCCTCTGGGTACTTATTACCCTTATCACCGGATGGGACTATATTCCTACAGCCATCATTTCCTTTATACTGGCATTGTTCATTACGCAGAAAATACTCGGGAAATCGAGTTTTGTAACCATCCTTAAGAATGTTGTCAATCTATTTCTGATAGTAATGGTAATTCGATTTGTCCTGATTGGACTATTTGGAATCCTAAAATCCTCCCTTGATGAAGACCACCGATTTCAGATCGAAGAAGGGGTTGGAACCTCCTATATTATTGAGGCTGGCGATACCGTGACGGTATATTCAAGTCATAGGGTGTGGACAGATAACTACGGTAATGACTATGATGGTAACCTTACTGTACGAGAGCGAGATTTTTTGCGATTGTACCAATCTGTCGAACGGTTTAATCTAGAAACACCCGGTAACTTTTGGGGAAAATTGTATGCATATTTAGAACGGAATGATAGTCCGAGCATGGATTTAGTGGTGAAGGCTTTCGAGCAGCTACAACAAGAACGAAGATTGAATGAAATGGAATTTGCCGAAATGATCGTCACCTGTGTTCAAGACATCCCCTATTCTTTTGTTTTCCAAGACGAATGCATGGCTCCGGAACACTACGAACAAACGATTCGGGACCTTTTGGAAGAGTGTCCGGAATGTTGTATCGGCAACAAGGCCTATGGTATACAAAATCCTGTATCCTTCATTCAAAATTTAAAAGGAGATTGCGACACCAGAACCGTTCTTATTTATACCCTGCTAAAACATTTCGGCTATGATGTGGCCATTTTAAACAGTGATTTCTATTTACATTCGGTAATTGGAATCAATCTGCCCGGGAGTGGATTGCACAAAACCTTCCGAGGAAAAAAATATTACGTTTGGGAAACCACAGCCAAATATTACACCATTGGGGAACTTCCTGTAAATTTTAGCGATCTAACCCATTGGAATGTTGTACTAACCAGTAAATAAACAATTATGAACAAACAACTTTTCACCTTAGCCCTTTTCGAGATTCTGCTCTCCATCGTTGTGACCGTGATCATCATCTATGTGTCCTATTCGATTTTACATAGACTGTTTTTTAAAAAATCCAGCTTACGGGGCGACAATATGGCTTTTATTGTCTTTACCTCCGGAATTGTTCTGAGTATCGGTATGATATTGAGTGAAATCCTTCCCTCCATTACCAATGTCGTTCGACTAGCTACTACCCAAACGGAAGCCGTAAGCGTGATGACCGTGCTCATGTACTCCGGATTGTATCTTTTCATTGGGTTCTTGGCGGCAGTGGCCATCAATGCCTCTGTATTCTTTTTGTTTTCCATGCTCACTCAAGGAATCAACGAGTTTCAGGCCATCAAAGAGAACAATATGGCGGTAGCCATAATGATTGCCGCGGCGCTTATTAGTATCACCATGATAGTTAAAGAGAGCATTGCTTTGCTGATTAGCTCTTTAGTGCCCTATCCAGAGGTGACAAATTATTTATAAGACTGTAAGGAAGTTGTCGAAGTGCCGACATATTCTACGATGGAGGAATTGCTCCTTCATCCGTTCATATTTGGTTGGTTAGTTATGAAAAACCCCCGTTTCGAGCGGGGGTTTTTCTTATACTACTTTTACGATAAAATAATTCTTCTTCCCTCTTTGCAGGAGAATAAATTGATCGTTGATAAGGTCCGACTCCGTTAGGATGTATCCTTCTTGCACTTTATCGCGATTCACTGAAATTGAATTTTCTTTAAGGGCCCTTCTGGCCTCTCCATTCGATTTTAAAAATCCTGTTTGCTCTGAAAGCACGATGACGATATCCAACCCTGCTTCCATCGCAGCTATGGATACCTCTGCTTGCGGTACACCTTCAAATATCTCGAGGAAGGTTTTTTCATTCAATTGCTTTAAATCATCGCCAGTCGATTTTCCAAATAAGATTTCAGAGGCTTTAACGGCATTTTCGTATTCCTCTTCACTATGAACGGTGATAGTCACTTCTTGAGCCAAACGCTTTTGAAGAACTCGTAGATGAGGAGCTTCCTTATGTTCAGCGATAATCGCATCGATGGTTTCCTTGTCGAGGAAGGTGAATATCTTTATGTATTTTTCGGCATCTTCATCACTGGAATTTAACCAGTACTGATAAAATTTATAGGGGGAAGTCCTGTTCGGGTCCAGCCAAATATTACCCCCTTCACTTTTCCCAAATTTGCTACCATCGCTTTTGGTAATCAACGGGCAGGTTAAGGCATAGCCTTTGCCGTTACCAATTCGGCGAATAAGTTCAGTTCCAGTTGTGATATTTCCCCATTGGTCGCTACCTCCCATTTGCAAGGTACAATTCTGATTTTGGTAGAGGTGTAGGAAGTCGTATCCCTGCACCAACTGATAGGTAAACTCGGTAAAAGACATCCCGTCGGCCGATTCGCCGGTTAAACGGCTTTTCACAGAATCCTTGGCCATCATATAATTTACGGTGATATGCTTCCCCACATCACGGATGAATCCAAGGAAACTGAATTCCTTCATCCAATCGTAATTATTTACCATCACTGCTTGGTTTTCAGACCCAGAAGTGAAATCCAAAAATTGAGAAAGTTGGTTTTTAACACATTCCTGATTGTGGCGAAGTGTTGGCTCATCCAGCAAATTTCGTTCGGACGACTTTCCAGAAGGATCACCTATCATCCCCGTTGCACCGCCAACCAAGGCCACTGGTTTATGTCCACACCTTTGGAAGAAGGCTAATAACATAATGGGCACCAAATTTCCAATGTGCAAGGAATCGGCCGTTGGATCGAACCCAACGTAGGCCGTTCGCATTGCTTCATTCAAGTGGGACTCTGTATCTGGCATGACATCGTGAATCATCCCTCTCCACTGCAACTCTTCAACAAAATTTTTCGGCATCGGAAGTAATTTTGGCGCAAAGATAGAAGGACTCACGTAAACGCGAAAGTTTCTTCCGAAAAACTACCTGTGTAAGAAAGGAAAAGAAATACTACTTTAGCCGTATGATTTTGGTTACAGGAGGCACAGGGCTAGTGGGTGCCCATTTGTTATATCATCTTCTACAAAAGCACCCGAAGGTACGTGCAACCCATCGGGCCTCCAGCGATATCCATTACGTTAAGGAAGTATTTCAATATTATTCCTCGGAAGCAGAAACACTCTTCCATAGAATAGAATGGAGAGAAGCCAACATCACAAAACTTCCCGAACTCACCAAGGCCTTTGAAGGGGTTACGGAGGTCTATCACTGCGCCGCCTTCATCTCCTTCAACCCAAAACATTACAAAAACTTGAAAAAGGCAAATGTCGAAGGAACCGCGAATGTTGTCAACCTTTGTCTAGCCAATGGGGTTCGTAAGCTTTGTCATGTTAGTTCTATCGCCACATTGGGAGATCCCGAAAATGATGGCTTCATCAAAGAATCTTCATTATGGAATCCAGAGGCCAACAACAGCGTATATTCGATTACAAAATATGGTGCAGAAATGGAAGTATGGCGGGGAACTCAAGAAGGATTGGATGCTGTTATCGTAAATCCCGGAGTTATCTTCGGAGAGGGTTTTTGGAAATCTGGCAGTGGTATCATCATTCAACAAGCATCTAAAGGTATAGGTTACTTTACTGACGGCAACAATGGTTTTGTGGATGTTTTGGATGTTGTGAAAGCCATGATTCAACTGATGGAAAGTGACATTAAAAACGAACGGTTTGTTTTGGTGTCAGAAAATATCAGTTATAAAGAACTATTTACACAGTTGAATCTACTGTTTGATAAACCGCTTCCTAAAAAATCACTTTCAAAGAATTTCCTTTATTTGATGAGTACATTGGATGCGGTTTCGAACCGACTTTTCGGTACAAAACGGAGGCTTTTGAAGGCTACCGTGCGATCCCTATTCCGTCAATCAAAATACGATAACCAGAAAGTGAAAACTCGTTTACAGTTCGAATTTACTCCGTTGGAAAATACATTGCAGCGGGTGGTTCGGGCACACAGAAACCCTATTCCCCCGTCGCAGGCTCGATAAGTCCAGGGGTGATTGTATCCTTCTTCTCCTGTCGTTGCTTCCGATTCTGATCCAAACTATCCTTAGTTTTTTTGGCATCCAATTCGATGACGGAATCTAATTTCTTTTTTCTCGCCGTTAGAATTCGTTCCACCTCGGTCATGATTTCGATATAGTCGTTAATCTGTGAAGCGTAATAAGCATTGCTGTTGGCAAAACGCAAGCTGTCTATATCATATTTTTCATAAAGGATGGAATCCAACACTACTCCAGCATCCCTCAAGGCTCTGTTCCGAACACTACGCGCTGCATTTCCAGTATACGATTCCGCCAGAATTTGAACCATTTTATCTTTGGGTATAAGATCTTCAGGCTTTTCTGGACGAATCACATCCTGACACGCAAGAACAACCAATGTTAATGGTATGACCCAAAAAAACCTCATCAACGATTGAAAGTTAAGCGTTCGCCATGCGTGCGATTTGGGAACTTACCGTTTTCGTACGCCAAATTTCCATTCACCAAGGTATGGGTTACCCTCGATTTGAATACGGTTCCCTCAAAGGGCGACCAACCACATTTGTAAAGAATATTGCTCTTATTTACCGTCCAGGGTGCGTTCAAATCCACCAAAACCAAATCGGCTTTATACCCTTCACGGATATAGCCTCGGTCCTTTATTTCGAAAAGTCGCGCTGGGTTGTGCGCAAATTTCTGCACAATGGTTTCCAATGGAATTTTGCCTTTATGGTACATCTCCAAGAGCGCCACTAGGGCATGCTGCACCAAAGGACCGCCCGATGGGGCTTTCGTATACACCTGATTCTTCTCTTCCAAAGTATGTGGTGCATGGTCGGTAGCAATTACGTCGATACGATCATCTAGCAAGGCTTTCCATAAACCATCCCGATCTTGAGCGGTTTTCACCGCTGGATTCCATTTAATTTTGGTGCCCTTTGTTTTGTAGTCTTCATCGCTGAACCACAGATGGTGGATGCAGACTTCCGAAGTTATTTTTTTATCCTCCAATGCAGGTTTACCGGAGAAAAGTTTGGTTTCCTTTGCGGTGGATAGGTGAAATACATGCAATCGCGCTCCTGTTTTCTTGGCCAATTCTATGGCCTTTGAAGAGGAAAGATAACAGGCTTCCTCACTGCGAATGATAGGATGAAGTTCGATAGGAATATCTTCCCCGTATTCTTCCATATATTTCGCCAAATTATTGCGGATGGTAGTTTCATCCTCGCAATGTACCGAAATTCTAAGATTGGTTTTACTGAAAATCTGCTCCAACACCTTTGGATCATCCACTAGCATATTCCCTGTAGAAGATCCCAAAAACAACTTCAAACCTGCCACTTTTTTTGGATCCACTTTCAGTATCTCCTCCAAATTATCATTGGTGCCTCCAAACATGAAGGAATAGTTTGCCCAAGAAGTCTCTTTGGCACGGCTAAACTTTTCTTCCAACAATTCAATCGTAGTTGCCTGAGGTACCGTATTTGGCATTTCGATAAAGGAAGTAATCCCTCCCGCTACGGCTGCTTTGGATTCGGATTCTATCGTCGCCTTATGGGTTAGTCCTGGTTCCCTGAAGTGTACTTGGTCATCAATCATTCCAGGTAAAAGGTGCAACCCGTCTCCTTCGATTACTTTGGTCTGAGAGGATTTTGCACTGATTGACCCTCCTACTTCAACAATTCTGTCACTCTCAACAAGGACATCCCCCTCAAAGGATTTTCCTTCATTAACAATGGTGGCATTCTTAATTAATACCGTATTCATATTTCATATCTTTTGAAAAGACTTCTCACTTTCATAGAGATTACTCCAAACACTGCTTCCGAAATAATCCCTGTACTCATCTTGGATTCCCCACGGGTTCTATCGGTAAAAACAACTGGGACTTCCACGATCTTAAATTTACTTAAATACGCTTTAAATTTCATCTCAATTTGAAAGGCATAGCCAACAAATCGAATTTTATCAAGATGGATGCGTTCCAATACTTTTCTATGGTAACAAACGAATCCTGCTGTGGTATCATAGATATTCATCCCCGTAATGAGACGCACATATTTTGAAGCCAACCATGAAAGCAAGACACGACTCATTGGCCAGTTCACCACATTTACTCCGGTTTTGTAACGGGAACCAATAGACATATCATTTCCTTCCTTGTCACAAGCATTATAGAGCCGGATTAAGTCGTTTGGGTTATGGGAAAAATCGGCATCCATTTCGAAAATATAGGTATATCCCTTCTCCAAAGCCCATTTAAATCCTTCAATATAGGCCGTTCCCAATCCTAATTTTCCTGCTCTTTTGATTAAAAATAGACGATTGGGAAAAATTTCCATCAATTCTTCAACTTTTAAAGCTGTTAGGTCGGGGGAATTATCGTCTACCACCAATACATCAAAGTTACGCTGCAATGAAAATACCACTCTTAGCAGTCGTTCAATGTTATCGATTTCATTGTAGGTAGGTATGACAACCAAGGCTCCAGCCATGCTCCCATTTTCCGCAAATGTACCTCTTTTTTGTGGATCCTTCCATTAAGAATCATACCTTAAATAGATTTTAGCAATAGTTGTGAAGGACTTGAAAATTCGCCATACTCATACCACTGAGGGACAAAATTTTGATGTATTTTTAAGTCGCCTATGGAATTGGAACCTAGAATTGCCGAAAGCACCCTCGGATTTACCCTATTGTTTGTTGGGGTATTTGTTCTTTTAACGCTTAGTAGGTTCCTATATCCAAAACGATTTATTGAATTTGTCGCCCTTCCCATAAACGACAAGTATTTTGCTCTAGAAGGTAAAAACTACGAGATCGGTCATCCATTTCACATCCTACTGTTTATCGTTCAATGGGTGGCGTATGCAACCTTTATATACTTGTTTATCCTTCACTTCAAGCCAGAACTAAAAAATCAAAACTGGCTTTATTTACAGGTTTTTACTGGTTTCGGCGCCTTTGTCTTCTTTAAATTCTATTTTGAAAAATTGGTGGCCCATGTTTTTATGATAGAACAGATTGCCCACAGGTATCTCTTCGAAAAATTAAACTACTCCAATTTCATTGCCCTGTTTCTTCTGGTTTTGAACATGTTTTTAATTTACACGATCGAACCAGGGACGCAACTTTTATATGGATGTGTCGCAGGAATCATCCTCCTGCATCTCATTTCGCTGGTTTCTAGTATCAAAAGAAACTATCAACTCATTTTTAAAAATATCTTCTATTTTATTTTGTATCTTTGCGCACTTGAAATCGCACCCTATATTATCGTCTATAAACTGATAAGCTAGGGCCCGAAAAAAGATGCTTATGAAGGTGAAAACTATTTTGGTGTCTCAGCCAGAACCGAAAGTCGAGAACTCCCCCTATTTTGATTTGATTGAAAAGCAAAAGGTAAAAATTGATTTTCGCCCTTTTATTCACGTAGAAGGAGTCTCTGGCAAAGAAGTGCGCACCCAGAAAGTTGACCTTACTCAATGCACCGCTATTATTCTTACCAGTAGAAATTCGGTGGATCATTTCTTCAGAATCGCGGAAGAATTGCGTTTCAAGGTGCCAGATACCATGAAGTATTTTTGCCAGAGTGAGGCAGTAGCGTACTACCTTCAAAAGTACGTGGTATATAGAAAGCGTAAAATCTATGTGGGGAAACGAACTTTTGCCGAATTGGCACCCCTAATCAAAAAATACAAAAGCGAGTCCTTTTTGTTGCCTTCTTCCGACAAACTGAAACCAGAGGTTCCAGAGGTGCTCAATGAATTGGGCGTGACTTGGAAACAGGCCACATTCTACAAAACAGTGGTAAGCGATCTTTCTGACCTACGGGATGTTTATTATGACATTTTGGTGTTCTTCAGTCCAAGCGGAATTCAATCGCTATTTGAAAACTTTCCAGATTTCGAACAAAATGACACCCGTATCGCAGTATTTGGGAACACAACCATCAAAGCGGCCACCGATAGAGGATTGCGAGTGGACATCAAGGCGCCAACACCCGAGACGCCATCCATGACCATGGCTTTGGAAAAATATATCAAAGAAGTGAATCACAAGAAGTAGTTCCTTCTCAACCGTAAAACAAAAAAGGCTATCCGATGGATAGCCTTTTTCTTTCATCGAATATTAAAATCTACTATACCAAAGGACCTCCTTTTAGGATTTCCTCATTGGCATAGTTCTCAAACTTTTTGAAATTCTCCTTAAATGAGTTGGCCAATTTATAGGCAGTATTATAATATTTCTCGTCGTTGTTCCATGTTTGTCGCGGACTTAAAACATCTGT
>CAZOSF010000016.1:0-4615 GCA_964582415.1 uncultured Alteromonas sp. | reverse complement strand
CCAAAGGCATCGGCCGTTAGGAAAAAGATATTTTTAGGATTTCTTCCAATGGAAGGCACCTGAATATTGTCGATGTGATAAATGGGATAGCTAACTCGGGTGTTTTGTGTAATGGAAACATCCGTGTAATCAACTTCTCCATTTTCATCCATAATAACGTTTTCTAAAATCGCTCCTTTTTTAATGGCGCGATAAATGTCAGGCTCATTTTCTTCCGAAAGATTGATCACTTTAGCGTAGCACCCTCCTTCAAAATTGAAAACAGTATTTTCGGCCGTCCAACCATGTTCGTCATCTCCGATGAGCTTTCGGTCTGGGTCCGCAGACAAGGTAGTTTTACCCGTTCCCGATAAACCAAAAAATATGGCCGTATCTCCATCCTCGCCTACATTCGCAGAACAGTGCATGGGCAATGTATTTTCATAAACTGGTAAAATAAAATTCAAGGCACTGAAAATTCCTTTTTTAATTTCACCGGTATATCCAGTTCCGCCAATCAAGGCTATCTTTTTGGTAAAGTTTAGAATGGCAAAATTGTGTTGCCGAGTGCCGTCCACTTCTGGATCGGCCATAAAGCCCGGTGCATTCAATACTAGCCAGTTGGGTTCAAATTGTGCCAATTCATCTTCCTCGGGACGCAAGAACATATTGTAAGCAAAAAGATTGCTCCAGGGATATTCATTAATAACACGAATATTCAACCGATAATTCGGATCGGCACAAGCATAACTGTCCCGCACGTAAATATTCTTCCCAGATAAATAATCGGCAACTTTATCATATAAAGCATCAAATTTATCCGAATCAAAAGGAATGTTGATATTACCCCACCAAATCTTATGCTCAGTGATATCGTCCTTTACGATGAACCGATCCTTTGGTGACCGTCCGGTGAACTCACCTGTATCAACAGCAAGCGCTCCTGTATTAGCCTCCTTACCCTGACCTAAGCGCAGGGTTTCTTCATGTAATTCATCGGGAGATAGTTGGTAATTCACATTGGCATTTTCTATGCCGTAGGGAGATAACGAAATCGTTTTCGAAACTTGACCTTTGTCTACCATAACATTGGGTTTGTTGTATGCTGCAAAATTAAAAAAACTAAACTGGAATCTCCTCTTAAAATTATAAATTTATCCCTCCTTCTGACGAGAAACTGCATAGGCTAAATATACCCAGCCTCCAATAAACAAAAGGCCTCCGAGTGGAGTTATCGGGCCTAAAAAACGAATCGAAAAAGGTAAAACTTCTTTAAATGTCAGCAAATAAATCGATCCAGAGAACAATAAGATTCCCCCTACAAAGAACCGAAAGACACCTACCAATACTTGAGGTGACAACTGCCGCGCAAAAGCCAGGGCCAATAAAGCCAAGGTATGGTACATTTGGTAACGTACCCCAGTCTCGAAAGTACGTACTGCTTCCTCGTTAACAATCGATTTTAATCCGTGTGCCCCAAAAGCTCCAATGGCTATTGTAATGGCACCGAGCAAGCTAGCAATAAACAGTATTTTTTTGTTGATTTTGTTCATAGGTTCCGAATCCAATTTAGTACTTTCGTCAGTGGAAATTAGGCATTCAAAAATACGAAAATTCACTGCATGCGTCACATCCTTATCATCGGGGCCGGACGTTCGGCCACTTACTTAATCGAGTACTTAAAAGAAAAATCGACTTCCGAGAATTTGTTCGTCACTATTGGCGACATTTCCGAAGAAAGCGCAAAGAAATGGACCCAAGGGCATCCGAACATGAAAGGCATCTATTTCGATGTTTTTGATGCTGTACAGCGTGCTGCAATTATTCAAGAACAAGACTTGGTGATTTCGATGCTTCCCGCTCGTTTCCATATGGAAGCAGCCAAAGATTGCCTGCGATTTGGCAAACACTTGGTAACCGCTTCCTATGTAAGCAAGGAAATGCAAGAACTGGATTCCGAAGCGAAAGAAAAAGGCCTTGTCTTCATGAATGAAATTGGGGTAGATCCAGGCATCGACCACATGAGTGCCATGCAAGTAATCGACCGTATTCGAGATAACGGCGGAAAAATGTTGTTGTTTGAATCCTTTACCGGTGGACTTGTTGCCCCAGAAAGCGATGACAACCTGTGGAATTATAAATTTACCTGGAATCCAAGAAACGTGGTTATTGCTGGACAAGGGGGTGCCGCAGAGTTCATTCAAGAAGGCACCTATAAGTATATTCCATACCACCGACTCTTCCGTCGCACCGAATTTTTGGAAATTGAAGGGCACGGCCGCTTTGAGGCCTACGCAAACAGAAATTCCCTAAAATATCGCGAAGTCTATGGCCTTCAAGATATTCTCACTTTATATCGCGGTACAATGCGGCGTGTTGGTTTCAGTAAAGCTTGGAATATTTTTGTGCAGCTGGGCATGACAGATGACAGTTACACCATTCCCAATTCCGAAAATCTCTCGTACCGCGAATTCGTAAACTTATACCTGCCCTATTCTCCAACAGATTCGGTAGAATTAAAACTGCGTCACAATCTGAAAATAGATCAAGATGACTTGATGTGGGATAAATTGGAAGAATTGGATTTGTTCAATGCCAATAAAAAAATTGGTATCAAGGATGCTACTCCTGCTCAAGCCCTTCAAAAAATTCTAACCGACAAATGGTGTCTGTGTCCAGAAGATAAAGACATGATTGTGATGTACCATAAATTTGGGTATGAATTGAACGGAAAGAAAAAACAAATCGACAGCAATATGGTGATTATCGGGGAAGACCAATCCCACACCGCTATGGCTAAAACCGTGGGGCTTCCGGTAGCGATGGCTGCCTTGCGCATCCTAAATGGAGATATTACAACCCCAGGGGTTCAGATACCCATTTCGAAAGAGGTGTATGTTCCCATTCTAAAGGAACTGGAAACCTATGGCGTTCAATTCAAGGAGTATTTTACCGATTACATGGGGTACAACCCTAATAATGTAGGTGGATAAAAAAACCGCCCCAAGAGGGACGGTTTTGTATTTCTTTGGGTAATCGACTTAACGTCTTCCCATATACATCATAACAAAGTACAGCAAGGTTGCCAGTGAACCAATTGCCGCTACCACGTAAGTACGTGCTGCCCACTTTAGGGCATCTTGAGCGCCATTCAACTCGGCTTGGGTGACCATATTCTCCTTTTGCAGCCAAACGATTGCCCTTTTGCTAGCATCAAATTCTACGGGTAATGTGATGAAGGCGAATAAGGTTGTCATGGCAAAAAGGATGATTCCAATCAGGAATAACATCGATCCCAATGCCCATCCAGAAGCCGCCAAAACAATCCCAGCCATGATTACAAAATTAGAAAGCTTGCTCGCCACGCCCACTGCGGGAACAATCGCAGAACGCATCTGCAACCAGCTATAGGCAGTAGCATGTTGTACGGCGTGTCCGCATTCGTGAGCAGCCACGGCAGCAGCAGCAGCGTTGCGTTGATGATAGACACCCTCGCTTAAATTTACGGTTTTATTTGCAGGGTTGTAATGATCTGTAAGCATTCCAGGTGTTGAGATTACCTTTACATCGTGGATGCCATTGTCGGCCAACATCTTTTCGGCGATTTCTCTTCCGCTCATTCCATTTTGCAAATGTACCTTGGAGTATTTCTCGAACTTGCTTTTCAGCCGGTTACTAACGAACATACTCACCAGAAAAAGAACTCCTGCCAATAAATAATATGACATCATGGTTTTTTAGTGTTTAAAATTGAACGAATTAAATATAGCAAAAATGCTGCCTAAAATTTCGCACTGCCATTTCGACAATCCTAGCCCACTATATTGACGATCTTGCCAGGTACCACAATAACTTTCTTTGGGGTTCTTCCTTCCAATTGGGCTTGGGTTTTCTCGTGAGCCAGCACTGCCTTTTCAATCTCTTCCGCACTCATGTCCATCGGCAATTCCAGTTTGAATCGCATCTTGCCATTAAAGGAAATCGGATATTCCTTGGAGCTTTCAACAAGGTACTGCTCCTCGAATTTCGGAAAGGGTACTTGGGAAACACTTCCTTTGTGGCCCAACAACTGCCAAAGTTCTTCAGCAATGTGGGGGGCATAGGGTGAAATCAGGATAGCCAATGGCTCCAGTACTTCACGGCTATTGCATTTCTGAGCAGTAAGCTCGTTTACGGCAATCATAAAAGTGGAAACCGAGGTGTTAAAGCTGAAGTTCTCTATATCCTCTTCTACTTTTTTGATTGTCTTGTGCAGGGTTTTCAAACTGTCCTTGGAAGCCAGTTCGTTACTAACGGTAAAAGTTTCTCCGTCCACACCATGGTACAACTTCCATAGTTTTTTCAAGAAACTATGGACTCCCGTAATCCCAGCCGTACTCCAAGGCTTGGCTTGCTCCAAAGGCCCGAGGAACATCTCATACATCCGTAGTGTATCGGCACCATATTGGGAACAGATATCGTCTGGGTTGACCACATTGTATTTCGACTTGGACATCTTTTCCACTTCACGGGCTACTTTGAAAGTGCCATCCGATTCCATGATAAATTCAGCATTTTGAAATTCAGGTCGCCATTTTTTAAAACCCTCCACATCCAGTTCGTTCGAGGTGTTCACCAAACTCACATCAGCATGGAT
>CAZOSF010000015.1:31537-38265 GCA_964582415.1 uncultured Alteromonas sp. | reverse complement strand
GTTCTCACTGTTACGTCTACAGAACAAAGCACCCTGGTATCGGAAGCCATCGGATGGCCCGTACCATCGAATATCACCTATAATAGTGATGGAATGGGGTATGGTGTATTTCCGCTGAATGATGATTTGGAAAATATTGCGACCATAGAGAATCCGGTAGAAAGAGGTCAAAGCTATATTAATCTTTTCGAAAACACCTTGAATGGTAATTTGGACGTACCAGCAGCAATAAGTATCTATCAAAAAGGGTTGGTTTTCGAGAAGAATGAGCTCATTCTTAGTTTGATTACTGGGTATGTTCAACAACTATACTGGGCTTACAGCTCGATGGAGGTACGAGAGCAATTGCAACCTCATTTGGAGGATTTATTGTTTAGTAGACTTCAATTGGATGAACCGGCCAACATTAAAAAAACGCTGTTCGGAGTTTATAAGTCCATCGCACATCAAGGAACAGGGCTGAACCGTCTGGATTCCATCTGGCGTAAAGAGCTTGCCATCCCAAATTTGAAATTGAATAAGGATGATTATACCTCTTTGGCGATGACTTTAGCACTTTACAATCATCCTGAATCGGAGAGCATTTTGGCAATGGCAGAAGAGGCCATCGACAATCCGAATAAATTGGAACGTTTTCAATTTTTGAAACCGGCATTATCCAGTGACCCAAAAGTTCGATCGGAATTTTTCAAGTCGTTTGCTGACGAAAAGAATCGGGAAAAAGAGCGCTGGGTGAGCACAGCCTGTTATTACATCCATCATCCTTTGCGGCAGCAGGAAGCAATCGATGATCTGAGATTGAGTCTCGAATTGTTGGAGGAAATTCAAGCGACGGGAGATATTTTCTTTCCTAAATCCTGGTTGGAAAATACCATCGGACAATACCGCTCGAAGCAGGCCTGGGAGCTTACACAGCAATTTTTAGAAGCCCATTCGGATATGGATACCAAGCTTCGTGCGAAGATTTTACAATCGACAGATGATCTTTATCGAATCTCGAAGAAGGAAGAATAAAATAGTAGTGACAAACAAACAAACCCAATGATTACACTTTTCAGAAAATTACGTAAGAAATTTTTGGAGGAAAAACGCATTGTCAATTATCTGTTGTATGCTTTGGGCGAGATCATATTGGTGGTTATCGGAATTCTTATTGCCCTGGCTATAAATAATAGTCAGCAGCGGAGTCTACTTCAAAAAAAAGAACAGACCTACCTTCAGGGTCTGCACAAGGAATTCAATACGAGCAGAACCAAGCTGGAAAAATTGATAGAAGTAAACCAGCACAATTTGGAATCTGCTCAGGAAATCATGGCAATAATTAATACCGATTCCATTGTTTGGAATGAAATGGAGATGTCTCATTTATTGATGAACACCTTTGCTTTGGATGTTGCGTATAATCCAAACAATTCCTTGTTGGAAGAAATGATCAGTTCTGGAAGTTTAAAAGATTTGAATAATGTTACCCTACGAATGGCATTGACTAACTGGGTGAGCACGTTGGAAGATATTGTTAAGCAAGAAAAGGATTTAGCACAGCAACGGGAAAAGGTGTTGGATATGTTTCGAGGAGAAGAGGCGAGCCTCTATACAATTTTTGAAAATACGGGAGTCGCCAGTACAGAATTGGGGATTCCGGAAAAATCTTCTTTGAAATCGAATGAAGCCCTTGTCCGTTCTGCAGAATTTGAAAACAATGTCTTATTGTTCATGCTAACTGCAAAGGCCACTGGTACGACTCACTACGAGCCCTTGCTGGTATCGATTAATGAAATAATAGGGTTGTTGGAATCGGAAATCAAGTAAGAATTTAATTTATCGTATTTATGGGGCATGCCATCATAAACAGAAAGGAACATTGGGAAACCATCTATTCGAATAAAAAGATGGAGGAGGTGAGTTGGTATCAGGCTGTTCCAAGAGTCTCTTTGGATTTGTTTCAAAAAAATAATGTGTCCAAGGATGCCAGCATTCTCGACGTGGGAGGCGGGGATAGTTTCTTGGTGGATCATTTGTTGGAATTGGGCTACGAAAACCTAACGGTGTTGGATATTTCAGCGAAGGCCGTTGAACGAGCACAAAAGCGGTTGGGTAAACATGCTGAGCGTGTTCGTTGGATTGTTTCAGATATTGTTGATTTTCAACCAGAGAAAACCTTTGATGTTTGGCACGATCGTGCCGTTTTTCATTTTCTAACCGAAACGGAAGAAATTAATAAATATCAATCCTTGGTGAATAGGTCGTTGAATAAAAATGGACTATTTTTTATCGGTACATTTTCTATTGACGGTCCCACGAAATGCAGCGGCATAGGAATCCAGCAATATTCTGAGGAAACTATTGAGGCAACTTTTGGTTTGGAGTTGCAAGCAAGGGAAACATTTCGCCAAGAGCATGAGACCCCCTTCAATACAACCCAGGAATTTTTATTCGGTGTTTTTCAGAAAAACAAGCTCTAATCAACAATACTTTATAGCCATATAGAGCTAATTCACCGAGCAATTCTTCGTATCTTTAAGCAAGGCGTAAACTTTTTTCACGTCATCATGGTTGCATCACAACGAAAAGGATGGCTGTTTTGGGCACCCAGAATTTTATGCATTCTGGCCATAGCATTTATTAGTCTTTTCGCGTTAGATGCCTTTGACTCTGGAGCTCCCTTTGGGAAGCAACTATTGGATTTCTTGATCCACATGATTCCTTCCTTCCTTCTAATTATCGTTTTACTAATTGCGTGGAAACGGGAGGTTGTTGGGGGAGGACTATTTATCTGCATTGGTTTGATCTTTACTCCTTGGATCTTCAATCACAATTACGCCATGAACCAATCGATAGGGATGAGTTTATTAATTGTCGCTACGATAACTTTGCCCTTTGTCCTGGTGGGTATATTATTTCTTCTAAATCATTATAGACAAAGAAGGAATCCATAAATTGTTTGAAATCGGGGAGATATTTATGATTATAGCAACTTCTTCCTATCTTTGATCGCGTACTTCCAAAATAAGAATTTCGAGAAAAATTCAATGCGAACGGTGTTCTACATCCTCTGTATTTCTATTTGCTTTCCAACGCTTTATGGACAAGAAAGCGATTCTCTGACCACGAAATATTTTGAATCGATGTACGATAAAGTGGCAATTGAAGTTACCGTGAATAATTCATTCGAAAGTTTTAAAGTGATCACGCCAGCTTTGGATTTCAATATCCATCCTAATGCTAAGACGAAGCTCGGACTTGGAATGAATTATCGATTCCTATCTGTGGGCCTCCAAGTTGCACCAAACTTTGTACCTGGAAATGATGATAACGTTAAAAAGGGAAATACCTCCTTTTTTGAATTTGGAGGAAACCTGGTCTTCAAACATTGGGTTTCCGGATTGTATTATAATAGAGTAAAAGGCTATTACCTTAAAAATTCCAATGAGTTCGATATTTGGGAAGAAGGGGATCCATATATTCAGTTTCCTGATTTAAAATACAGCGGTGTTCTTTTTACATTGGGCTATTCCAGTAATGAAAATTTTTCATTTGCCAGCTTATTGACGCAAACAGAGCGCCAACTCCTTAGTTCGGGAAGTTTTACTCCTAATTTAGAGTTCAGACAGTACACTATCGGTGATACAACAAAGGCTCCAGGAACACAGAAGTCGGCAAATACCGAAATAACGGTAGGTCCAGGGTATGCTTATACCTTCGTTCTCAACAAATCATATTTTTTGTCCATGGGTGGAAAAGCGGGCATTGGGTATCACTACACCAAACTTACCACAAGAAACGATGATGGGGATATTCATTCCAAGCAAGATAATTTATTGTGGCGATGGGAAGGTGCATTAGGTTTGGGGCATAATGGAAAACGCTTTTATTCTGGCTTTTATGGCGTCATGGAGGGGGGGCACTACAATCAGGAAAATACTACCGCAAGAAATTCACAAACACGCTTGTATTTTCGTGCTTTTGTGGGCTATCGCTTTAAGGCTCCCAGCTTTTTGAAAAAATCGGTAGACGCTCTTGAGAAGTTGCTTCCGTTTTAAGTAAAAAAGAACGCCGCACCCTCACGATACGGCGTTCAACCATAGTAATAAGTAGTGAAAAAAGTACATGGCAACTCTTTGTTATTTTGAGTACCGCGTAAATTTTATCAAGAAAATAATTGTGTGGCGGGGATTGTATTAGGAAGTGTTATCGACTTTAAATATAAATAAATATTATTGATAATCAAATACTTATATGTTAAGATTGACCAACCGCTGAGCATTGGTTGGGATATAGCCTTCTTTAGGAGGATAGAAATACGATTTTATCCTGCGTAACGGTTTTGTAAAAGAGGACTTTTGGTTACCTTAGAAGCGTTAATGAACAACTAGACATGGCAACAAACTGGACCAAAGACGATCTTCGAATGTATCTTCTCATTTATTGTGCAAATGCTGATTTTGTGGAATCTCCCGAAGAGCTTGAGTTTATAAAATCTAAAATTGGGCATAGTGATTTCGCTAAGATGCATGCCGAATTCGAGGAGGACAATGACTATCAGAGCATTCAAAAAATACAGAAAGCATTTGAGTCCTTAGATTACGAGAGTCCAGATGCTTTGATGGATGAGGTACGGGAATTCTTCAAATCGGATGGGGAATTTGATACACTCGAGCAAAATCTCATGCTATACCTAAAACGTATACTTTAGTGAAGGAAGCCGAGAGTTATTCCATTTTGTCAGTAACTAGGCAAACTTTAGAACCATCATTTAGTGTGGTGAAAAATAGATAGGTGTTTCCGCCTTCCAAAATCTGCCATTTCTTTCGCAATTGAGCGACTGTCAATGGGAAGTCGCGGGTAGTGATATTTGCCTTTAAGCGTTTGAATTTTAACAGCTTTTCCTTTTGATAGGGTACTACTTCCGATATTCTAAAAGCACGTCCGGGAAAATCAATTAACATATCCGAAGTGAATAAATGGGCATGGGGCGCTAATTTCATTATCGGAAAGGCAGCAGCAAGATGGTTCATTCCTCCCGATTTCATTATGGCTGCATTGGGTTCATAAAGATATTTTCTTGGAGTACTATATGCCGTGGCTGAATCTTGACCCCAATCGAATTCAAATGCTTGAAGGGATGATTGCCCAAAATTCACGGTTTTTATGGTAGGGTATTTTTTTCCCGATCCAATTAACCATAGAACCTCCTTTACTTCATTTTGAACGGCCACAATATGTATCTCCTCAACCCCGGGCAATGCTCTTAGACCTTCCGTGAGATCCAGCATTGGGGAAGTTTTGATCAAAAGGGTAGTGCAGCGTTCTTTTAGAAAAGTTAGGTGTTGCGTAACATCTGGCGTAGTGTCGGAAAGTTGAAATACCTTGCCCTTTGCGTCATCCCTTCTTGCAGGATCCAAATAAATGACATCGAACTTTTTATTCTCGATGGCTTCCAATCCGTTTCCGGCAGTTATTTCTATCCCAGTTGCTCCCAAAATGCCAAAGTTATGGGTGGCTAATTCAGCTAGCGTTTCATTTTGTTCAAAATAAAATACACGATTCACTCTTTTCGAGAAGGCATACGAATCTATTCCAAATCCTCCCGTAAGGTCTGCCAAGGTTTCCCCAGGCACCAAACCTGCTTTATAGGCCGCAGTTGTCTCGGATGAGGTTTGCTCCAAGTTTAACTTGGGTGGAAAAAGAATACCTGAAGTTGTATGCCATGTAGGCAATTTTTTCTCGCTCCGCCGAAACCCATCTATTTGTTCCAACAATTCCTGTATGGTAATTTCTGGAAATGGGCTCCCTTTGAATGCCATTGTGTTTAGGTCCCCATCATACGAACGAATGAATTCCTGTACGCCAGTATGTAGCAATGTCTTATTCATATCTTCGTAATTCATAAACCGCCATCGCCGCAGCCTGTACAACATTCATACTGCTATTTTTTCCAAACATTGGTATATGTGCATGATAGTCTACTACCGTTAATAATGACTCGTTTATACCATTCTTTTCATTCCCAATGAGAAGCAACCATTTCGCTTCTGACGGTTCAGGTAGGGAAGAAATAGGAAGACTCGTTGTGGTTAATTCCAATGCGATGCTTACAAAACCATCATTTTTCATTTCTTCCAGCAGTTTCGGCAATGAAACTGAATCTTCGTAGGGAACGCTATGAAAGGTTTCTCTAGAGGTTTTTAACATCCTTCTAGAATCTTCATTGATTGGAGTATCAAAGTATAGTCTACGGACACCCATGGCCTCGGACAATCGAAATAGGGCTCCGATATTGGCAGGTCCGATAACTTCGTTACACGCGATAACAATCTGGGATTTTGTTTCGCTTGCCTTGAAGTTTTGGTGGGTCAATTGCACAAGAATCAGTTTTCGAAGGCGTAGTAAAGAATATTGGCGCCCATGCGTAAAGCTTTCAATCGAACTTCCTGAGGATCGTTATGCACCTCCGGATTTTCCCATCCATCCCCAATATCCGATTCATGGGTGTACAATAGCACCAATCGTCCGTCGATAGTGATACCGAAGGCTTGCGGACGTAGGTTATCATGTTCGTGTATTTTAGGAAGCCCTTGGGGAAAGGAAAAGGGCCCTTTAAAAATCGGATGATTGGCAGGAAGTTCTTCCAGTTTCTTGTCCGGGAATATTTTAATGATTTCTTTCCTCACATACTGGTCCATTCCATAATTGTCATCAATATGCAAAAAGCCACCACTCATAAGATA
>CAZOSF010000015.1:8754-31437 GCA_964582415.1 uncultured Alteromonas sp. | reverse complement strand
GTAAAAATGAAATATTTCAAAAACATACTCAAAAGTACGCTTTTGGCAGGTATTGGAAAAGAAATTAAATTTTGTTTATGATATCTCCGAAAAGCCCATTGTTAAAGGCTTTCCATTCTTTAGCGATGGCATTGGACTTCGCTTTTTGAAAAGGGGAAAGAAACTTCAAAGGAGATTCCATGGCGTCAGACTTGGACTCCAACTTTAGTGCCGGTTGAAACTTCTTGGCATTCATAACGTTAGTAGGTTAATTTTGATTTGGTGCCCGCAAGATAGAGAATTTCGATGAAATACAAAATTTTACCGATAAAAAACGAAAAATTTACAAAAAGATTACAATTCGTTAACGGCAGCTACTTGTGCACAAGCAAAAATTCCTGCTGTTTCGGTACGCAGTCGTCGATCACCAAGACTCACTGCCTCAAAACCAGACAGTGTCGCCTTTTTAATCTCCAAAGTAGAAAAATCACCTTCCGGACCGATTAGGATAAGAATATCGGTTTGACCTTTGATTTTAGTAAAGAACAAATCTTTTTTTTCCTCATAGCAATGGGCGATACACTTTAGTCCCTTAAAGGACTGACATTCCTTTAAAAATTCATCAAAATCCGTGGTGTCCTCCAAAATTGGTAAATAGGCAGAAAGACTTTGTTTCATAGCGCTTTCAAGGATTTTGACCAATCGGTCATGCTTTACCACTTTTCGTTCACTATGGTCGCAAATGAGAGGCGTAATTTTGTAAATACCCAGCTCCGTAGCCTTTTCAAGGAACCACTCCAAACGGTCATTGTTTTTTGTGGGAGCAATGGCCACATGCAGGCGGTAGGGAAGTGGAGATTGTTTTTCTAAAGCAGTGATATTTCCTAAGCAATATTTTTGATTGATTTCTGTAATTACAACATTGAAAATATCACCTAAACCATTAGTAACATGCAATATATCCCCCCTAGAATGACGCAATACTTTAACTATATGCCGACTTTCATCTTTATCGAATTCGATGGTGGTGTCATGTTTTGAAAGCCTTGGATTATAGAATAATTGCATGGTTAAGAAAGCGATTTTTTGGCATGCTCAATGCCCAGTTCGACCCAATATTGAAGTTCTTCCTCACTATTGTAGCCTCCCGGTAGTACAAAGATAAACTCCTTCATTGGTTTTCCAGTGAAATCCATCGGTTGAACGTGGGGATTTTTTAGGATTTCTTCCATCTTTTCTGGAACCACACGCACCACCAATCGCCCCTTGGTTTCACCGATGCTCATTTTTCCATGGTATAAGTAACAACTTCCCCCGAACATTCGTTTACAGGTAACGACCTTTTCCCAAGGCTTAAGTGCCATGTCCAATCGTTTGAGTAGTTCTTCCGAGGTAGTGTCCATTTCTTAAAATTTAAGGCGCGATTTCGCAACGATATCGCTTTGGGAGTACAATTGTTGGCGAAACTTCAGCTCTCCCACTATGGCAATCATACCCGCATTGTCGGTGCAATATTCAAACTTCGGAATGTAAGTAGTCCATCCCAACTCGCTTTCAGCCCGTTTCAATACTTTTCGTACTTCGCTATTGGCGGAGACACCACCACCGATAGCTACGCGCTTGATACCCGTCATGGCTACGGCATTCTTCAATTTATCCATAAGATAATCCACAATGGTAAATTGAATACTTGCACAAATATCATTTCTGTTTTCTTCAATAAAGTTCGGATGCTCCTTGGTTTGTTTTTCAATAAAATACAGTACCGAAGTTTTCAATCCACTAAAACTGAACTCTAAGGGGCCTACCTTTGGTTTCGGAAATTCATAGGCAAACGGATTTCCTTCCTGAGCATATTTATCGATAAGCGGGCCACCTGGATAGGGGAATCCCAAGATTTTGGCCGATTTATCAAATGCTTCACCTACAGCATCGTCAATTGTTTCACCGAGAATCTCCATATTGAAATAATCATTCACCCTTACAATCTGAGTGTGGCCTCCGCTTATGGTTAAAGCCAAAAAAGGGAACGCTGGTTTAGGCTGATTCTCTTCCTCAATAAAATGCGCTAGAATGTGTGCCTGCATATGATTTACAGCAATCAAGGGGATGTCTAACCCCATGGCTAGTGACTTCGCAAAACTGGTACCAACGAGGAGCGATCCCATCAGTCCAGGACCTTGTGTAAATGCTATGGCACTTAACTGTTTTTTGTCGATATTTGCTTTGCGTAACGCTTGATGAACGACGGGGACTATATTTTGTTGATGCGCACGAGAGGCAAGCTCGGGAACAACCCCACCATATTCCTCGTGGATTTTTTGGCTGGCGACAACATTAGATAAGACCTTCCCGTTATGGAGAACAGCCGCAGCCGTGTCGTCGCAGGAAGATTCGATTCCGAGGATATAGACGTTTTGGTTTTTCAAAAAAAGGCACGTTTATTGGGTGTAAAATTAAAACATTACGAGTTATCAGAAAACTTCTTAAAATAACAAAACGTACCCTGCAAGTGCTGTTGTTGCTTTTGCTGCTGATACTCATTGTTCTTTCTATTCCCGCCGTTCAAACAAAATTGGCCAAATATGCCACCGAACGTCTGAATGAGGACTTTGGCGTAAACATTCAAATTCAACGTTTGGGATTGAATTGGAAAGGGGAGGTGGACATCAGGGAAGTATTGATTCGCGACCATCATGAGGACACACTCATCTACACACAATACCTCAAGACCAATATTTTAAGCATCCCAAAACTGATAAAAGGGAATCTAGATTTTGGATTCATAGATTTGGAAAATGCGCGCCTCTACGTAACTACCTACAAGGGAGAGGAAACCGATAATCTCGACATTTTCGCTTCGGCTTTCGATTCTGGGGATACCACGACCACATCAGAACCCTTCCAACTTTGGGGCTCGGATGTTATTTTAAAAAATTCCCGTATTCGAATTCAAGACGAAAATCTGGAAACTCCCCTCGCGTTGGATATGACGCAGTTAAATTTGGAAGCGGAAGATTTTAATATTACCGGTCCCATTGTAAAAGCCAGTATCGAAGATCTTAGCTTTCTGGAACATCGAGGGTTGAACATCACCCATCTTAGCGGTGATTTAACCTATACCGAAACGCAAATTATGCTAGATGGGCTGGAATTACAATCCCCCGACTCCGATATCAAGGCAAATCTTACCATGACGTTTGAAGAAGGTATGGGGGATTTTGAAAACAAGGTACTTTTGGACGTGGATTTCGCCCCATCGATTTTGTCTACGAATGACTTAAATCCATTTTATAATCAATTTGGTCCTGATATAGATATCTCCTTACAAGGAAAATTCCATGGTTTGCTCAACGATTTCACTTTTAAAGAAGCGCAATTGGGGTATGGAGATACGTCACTATCGGGAGATTTCCGGTTTATCAATCTTTTAAATGATGAGGTGTTCGACATACAAATCGACAAATACTCCCTATCCACCAATTACTATGATCTTCAAAAGATTATGCCCGATTTGTTTGGTAAGGACTTACCGGTGGAAATCAAAAAACTAGGCTTCTTTTCCTTTAGTGGGGATACCGATATAAAAGGGGATCTACTGGATATTGATGGTACTTTAAAAAGTGCCTCTGGTGCTGCAATTGTTGATTTGCATATAGGAAATATCACCGATTTTTCGAATGCTTTTTACAAAGGGGATATCATGCTCGATGGTTTCAATTTGGGAAAATTCACCGAAACGACTTCTTTGGGTCCCGTTTCTGCCGATTTGAGGTTTGATGGGCGAGGCTTTAGTCCAGAAACTATCAATACGCAAATTGCTGGAGATATTGCCTCCTTTTATTTTGAAGGGTATACCTATAAAAATATTGTTGTTCAGGGTAATCTTCAGAATCCTGTATTCAATGGACATTTAGAAATTACAGACCCCAACCTGACCATGGTTTTTGAGGGTCTTATCGATGTATCCCAAGAATTGAATCATTATGATTTTGAAGCCAATATTGAGTTCGCTGAATTAAATCAATTGAACCTTTTTAAGAGGGATAGTATCTCGGTTTTCGCGGGAACTATTAAAATGAACATGGATGGGACCTCCATCGATGATGTTGTGGGCACCATTGAATTCAACCAAACGTTCTACCAAACGGCAACCAAGGATTACTTCTTCGATGATTTCACCATTTCTTCGAGCTTTAATGGGGAAGAACGAACAATAGAAATCGATTCACCCGATATCATCTCTGGAAAGATTAGCGGAAAGTTCATCTTAAATGACATTCCTTATTTGGTTCGAAATTCTATTGGAAGTATCTATGCCAACTATATTCCCGTCCAAGTTACACCCGATCAATATTTGGATTATCAATTCGTAATTCATAAAAAGATTATTGATGTTTTTGTTCCCCAGTTGCAGCTCGGGGAAAATACCCGACTGTCGGGTTCACTATATTCTGATGAATCCAAATTCGACTTAGACTTTAAATCGCCCGAGTTTCTGCTGTACGATAACTATTTTCAAAAAGTGGAAATACAGCTGGACAATGACAATCCGTTGTACAATGCCTATGTTTCCATAGATTCCGTATATACCGGTGTGTATAATGTTAGGGATGTTCAAATCATCAACAAAACGCTGAAAGACACACTTTACGTTCAGTCACAATTTGAAGGCGGGGGTGCCCGAAACGACAAATTCAACCTTTCCTTATACCATACCATAAATCCAGAAGGAAAATCGGTGGTCGGTATCAAACGTTCGAAAATAACCTATCAAGGGTTCGACTGGTTCTTGAATCGAAGAAATAACAATCTCAACAAGATTACCTTCGATGATAATTTTACCGACATGAAGTTGGATTCCTTGACGCTCCGACATAAGAACGAATTGATTCAATTGGCTGGATATAAAAACGACAGCACCGATATGGATATCAAAATGCTCTTTAAAGATGTCGATATCGGGAAAATATTGCCTCGTGTGGATAGCTTGAATTTGGTGGGGTATATGAATGGCAACCTGAACGTGCTTAAGAAGAATGGCGCCTACTTACCGCGTACGGAAATGACGATTTCAGATTTAAGCATGAACCATGTTGCATTGGGGGACCTCAATCTGAACGTGGAAGGAAATTCAGATCTCACCTATTACGATGTGAATTCTTATTTGGTGAATGAAAACATCAAATCCTTTGAATTACTGGGTAACGTTACCGTGGGTAAAGAGGCCACAAATCTCGATTTGGACGCCAACTTTCAAGAATTTAACCTCAGTGCCTTTAGTCCGTTCGGGGTGGATGTTTTCAGTAATCTCAGAGGGTTTTTAAATGGTTCAGCACGAATTGATGGGAATCTTAAAAATCCGGATTTGGAAGGAGATTTATATCTGAATGACACTGGACTTACCATAACTTATTTGGGTACCGACTTCAATTTGGAGCAACAAACCCATATTGTTATTACCAAAAATGATCTAACCTTCACACCAACTACGATTACCGATACCCAATTCAACACCAAAGGTATTCTAACTGGGAAAGTAACCCATCGAAAGTTCTCGGATTGGGCGCTGAACCTACACTTGGATACGGATCGTCTACTTGTATTAAATACTCCTCCCGATGAAGATGCATTGTATTATGGTACGGCCTACATCAGTGGCTATGCCGACATCAAGGGTCCCGTGGATGAATTGGTTATCGATGTAGTTGCGACTACCGAATCGGGCACGAATTTTAAAATTCCAATTAGTGATGCCGCAAGTATTGGAGATGATTCCTTTATACGCTTTATCTCCCCCGAAGAGAAACGGGCGAGAATCGCTGGAGAAGATTATGTTGCTAAGGAGCTCAAAGGATTATCCCTCAATTTCGACCTTGATATTAACGATCAGGCCGAAGTTGAAATATTGGTAGATCAAGAAAATAATTCCTCTTTCCGAGGGCGTGGGGCCGGTTTGATGTTTTTGGAAATCAATACCTTGGGTAAATTCAGGATGTGGGGAGAATTTGTGATTATCGAAGGGAATTACGATTTCAAATATCGAGGGTTGGTGGATAAAAAAATAGATGTAGTTCCAGGGGGGCGTATCACTTGGAACGGGGAACCTACACAAGCCCAATTGGATCTCACAGCCCGATACAGGGTAAAAGACGTGAATCCTTCTGCATTATTGGATAACCCTACCTTAAACACCACCGTAGATGTGGAAGTGTTGTTGAATCTAACGGGAGCTATTATGCAGCCAGAATTGGATTTCCAGATTAGTTTTCCAGGAGTTTCCTCAACAGTCCGGGAAGAGCTTAATGTGAAGCTGAGCGATAAGGAACAGCGTCAGTTACAGGGTATTTATTTAGCGGCTACAGGTTCCTTCCAAGGGACTAACGGACAAGGAAATATTGCAGGTACCATCACTGAAAAAGTGAATCAGTTGGTTGCGGATATCTTTTCGGATAGTGATTCCAAATTTAAGGTATTGCCCACTATCAGCACCCGTCAGGTCTCATTGGACCAGCAGTTGGAATATCAACTGGGCGTGGAAACAGAATTCAAAATTTCCGAACGTATCCTGGTCAACGGCAGGGTAGCGGTGCCTGTGAATGGAGCCAACGAATCGGTAGTGGCTGGGGATGTGGAAGTCCAGTGGTTGGTAAACGATGACGGTAGTTTACGTATTAACTTCTTCAACCGTCAAGCCGACTTACAATTTATTGGTGAGAATCAGATCTATGAACAGGGGGCAGGGGTATCGTATCTGGTCGATTTTGATACCTTCAAGGAATTGATGCAGAAACTCTTCAACAAAAAACTTACTAAAGAGCCCATTATGGTGGTGCCCGATGACAACGAATTCCCCGAAGAATTCAATTCTTCTAAAAACTAAAGTTCCAGGGAGGGAGTTCCTACTTCGAAGCGATCATGGAAATTTCCACGTTCACAAATTTTGGAAGATTGGCCACTTCCACGGTTTCTCTTGCTGGCGCAGTAGCCTCGTCAAAATAGTACGCATAAACAGCATTGATTTTGGCAAAATTATTCATGTCGCTAATGAAAATGCTAGTTTTCACTACATGACTGAAATCCATATCTGCCGCAGCCAAAACCGCCTTCAGATTCTCCATGACCTGTTTAGTTTCCGCTTCTATGGAATCCATCACCAATTCGTTCGTTGTGGGATTGATGGCGATCTGTCCCGAGGTATACAATATATTTCCCAGCAAAACCGCTTGATTGTAGGGTCCAATTGGAGCAGGTGCGTGCTCTGTATGTATGATTTGTTTCATATCGAAAAAATTAAAGTCTTCTATCGGCTTCTCGACGCTTGTCGTACTTTATGTCACTAAGAATACTGCCACGAATACCTATAAAGAAATTCCATGAGGTATTTCGTGCCCCAATGGGGGTCCAACTAAATCGCATCACCCAGCTTTCCAAATCGCGTTCAAATCGCAGCTGCGTAAGGGTAACCCCTTTATTCTTGAAATCGTAACCCGATGACACCCCAATCTTCCATCGGGGAGATAGTTGTAGATTGGAACTCATCATCAACGACTGGGAACTGATTTCATTTTGTCGTCTTTGGTTGCTATATGTCATGGTATAAGCCAATCTTAAATCCCAAGGAATGTCGTAAGCATACCAAGATTTTGTTTTATCGGCATCTTCATCCCGTTTATTGGTATTGCCAAAATCGGCAAGGTCCCGGCCTTCGCCAAACAAGTCATCTGGGCGCCCGCCATTTCTAAAGGTATCGCTATCGAAGTCTTCCTCCTTTTCGTCTTTACTACCCTGCAAATCTTTACTGCTGAAAGAGTAGTTGAAGCTGACATTTCCACTTACCAAGCGGAACAAGCTTCCCCCATTTTCGATGTTGAACTCATTAATGCGCTGGTTGTTATTGTTCAGGGCGTAGGGGTCTAAAGAACCGGTAAAGTTTAAATCGAGCTTTTTTATAATGGGAATGCTACCGTTCACCTGAACATTGCTCCAATTCAAGGAATCGGCAGAGAAACTATAAGAAGTAGAGAGATTTAAGTTGTTCAATAAAGTGATTTTTTTAGGATCGGTGGCTGTTGTATCCCTGTCACGAACTTTGGCTTCCACTGTATTGCTAAGGGAAATCCCCATACTACTGGAATATAATCGGCCGGGCGCTCCATAAATGGTGTTTTCAAATCTTGAATATTGCACCACTTCAGCATTCACTTCAGGATCGGCAGAAGGTAGGGTGTATTCCTCATAATACTGCTCAAAACCGGGGTTTACACTATAGCTCACAGAGGGGCGCATTACGTGTCGAATGGCTTGTATTTTCTTATCCTCTCCAAAGTTGAAAGTTCCGTAAATAGTGGTTCCCATTCCAGTTGAAAATCCATACGTACGGTAACTATCAAAGCCAGAAACAGTATCTTGCACGACACCACCCAACCCATTGTTGGCGTCCTCGTCATAACGCCGACTTATCGTTTTCCCGACCCAAGTCTCTTGATAATTGGTTCCCATAGAAACACTCAAGTATTTTGCTACCTTAAAATTGGTGCTGATGGGAATGGAATGCCGCACCCCATACTGGGCCGCATCAAACATTTCTTTTTTAAAGAAGAGGGAATCGGTAGTTTGAATTCTATTTTCAGCGGTTACATCATACTGAAGGTTGATATTTTGCAAAATCCCTTTTTTGGTGCCCACTTTAGGAGCAAAAGGAAAAATTCTCGAGACACTACCATTGAAGTTGGGCAACGACATATTTATCGTTTCGGTTTGCGTGTTTTGGGTATGTGTGGCAGCAACCGTAAATTGTACCTGGGGTTCAAAATCGAAAGACTTAGAATAAGAAATCGACGAACTTAGCGTATTAACCAACGAACTTCCATTGTTGACCTGATTGATAGAACGCTGCAAATACTTACTGCTCCCTAAATTCACCGAGGCGCTAAAGCGGGAACTCGGATTTACTTTCGGGTCTTGAGTATGCGACCAACGAAGATTGTATAAAGAGCTTTGGGTGAAATCTGGGAAACCACGTTCACTATTGATAAGGTTCTCATACCGAAAACTTAGATTTCCCCGAAACTTATAACGCAGGGCGTAATCACTGTCCAAACGCAAACCATAACTACCGTTGGTGTAATAGTCTCCTAATATGGAGAGATCCACATAGTCACTTATGGCCAAATAATAACCTCCGTTTTGAAAGAAGAACCCACGATTGTTTGTTTCACCTATGTTCGGGATGATAAAGCCAGAGGCCCTGTTTTCGGATAATGGGAAAAAGGCAAAAGGCAATCCAATAGGGGTGGGGACATCGGCAATATACATATTGGTAAGGCCCGTAACTACTTTTTTTCCAGGAACAAATTTTGCCTTTCGGGTGTAAAAATAATATTCAGGATCATCGATATTTTCGGAGGTAGTAAACTTTACATTCCTTAGGAAATATACCGAATCGTTTTCCTTCTTTGTGATTTCCGAAATCACATTCATCTCATTCTGACGCGTCCTAGAGTTGTAGACCAGGGCTCTCTTCGTATCAAAATTGAAACGTATGGAATCGGGTTCTACTTTATTCGATCCCTGTACAAAAACGGGCAGTTGGCTGTAGACCCCAGCGCTATCGATACCCTTCGCATAGACCTCATTTTTATTGTAATCCAAAATGATTAACCCTGCATTGATTTTATAGTCCTGATAGTTGATATAAGCCTGATTGTACATGTATACTTTACCGTTTTTACGATCCATGTATACATAATCCTCCCCATAATACTCCACGATATCCTCCAGTAATTCGGAAGGCGGTTTGATGCTGTCTACCTTTACGGTATCTACTGCTACAGGTGAAACAATAGCTGTTTCCAGGCTATCAGCGATAATAACTGCCGTCGAATCTTCTTTCACAGGAATGACAATGGCATCTTTTTTGGGAGGGTCTTGCGCGAAAGCATTATTGCTGCATAAAAGCAGGAACAAGCCGATGAGAAGATAAAAAGTATCCTTTTTTTGCAATGCTTTAGCGCTATTTTTGTAGACAACTTTTTTAATAAGTTCCCATCATACGTGGGGTTTGGATGCTGTCTATTTTTTAAATTGGCGGTGAATACAACAGCCCAAAATTACACATATTTTTTGGCTTGATTTGAAATACCAATATTTAAAATAACGGCGAATACAAGACGTTAGCATACATATGAAAATGAAATTAAAAATTTACCTCTTGCTGTCCTCATGCTTTTTGTTCTGGCAAGGCTATGCTCAGATGGACAAATGGGTTGAGAATCCGTTTGTTGTAGTATTAGATGCAGGCCATGGCGGAAAGGATCCGGGTAACAAGGGAAATGGCTTTATAGAGAAGGACATCGTATTGGATGTCACCCTACAGGTAGGGGAGATTTTAGAGAAAAAAGGCGGATTTAAAGTTATTTATACTCGAAACAAGGACGTCTTTGTGGAATTGTATGATCGCGGTCCTATCGCTAATAAGGCCGACGCCGATATTTTCGTTTCCATTCACTGCAATGCTCACCATACGCAGGCATATGGAGCTGAAACCTTTGTAATGGGGATAGATAAATCGGGTAAGAACTTAGAAACGGCAAAACGAGAAAATGAGGTAATCTTTTTGGAGGATAATTACGAAGAACGATATGAAGGCTTCGATCCGAATTCTCCAGAGTCGCTCATCGGACTCACCTTGATGCAGGAAGAATATTTGGATCAGAGTATCATGCTTGCCGGACTTATTCAAACCAATTTGGTGAATAATTTGAAGCGAAAAGACAGAAGTGTTAAGTCGGCACCATTCTGGGTGTTGCACAGCAGCTATATGCCCAGTGTTTTAATTGAATTGGGGTTCCTCACACACAATAAAGAAGGGGCCTATGTGAATTCAAAAAAAGGAAGACGGGAAATGGCCGAACAAATAGCCCAAGGAATTCTGTCGTATCGAGAAAATCTATCCCTTGCCACAACCGATTTCCAGAATCCTAAGATTACCAAGGAGGAAATAGATAAGGCCATCGAGACCACAGAAGAACGATTGTATTCAGGAATTACTTTTAAAGTGCAATTGGCAGCTAGTTCTAAGGACCTGGAGTTAAAACCATACAATTTCAAAGGACTCGACCAATTGAGCAAAAGCAAGGAAGGAAATCTTTATAAATATTTTTATGGGGAGACTTCCGATTATAATAAAATTCAATTGATGAAGACCTATGCCAGGGAAAGCGGTTATCCCTCCAGCTACATCGTAGCCTTTAGAGATGGCAAGAAAGTGAAGCTTTCCGAGATATTACGGGAGGAAGATCAATAATCGTGGCATACGCCATGGAAATGAAAATTTAACCCTCTGTTAGCATATTTATTTCTACATTTGTGTAACTAAAATCCAAGCATTTGAAACTCTCAAGAGAAGTAAAAACAGGCATATTCGCAATACTTTCCATTGTTCTTTTCATCCTAGGCTATAATTTTCTGAATGGATCCAATTTTTTTGATACCTCACGAATTTTTTATGCTAAGTATGATAATGTGGCGGGACTCTCTCCATCAGCGCCGGTTACGGTGAATGGAATGCAGGTGGGAAAGGTTCGGGATGTCTATTTAGCTACCCAAAGAGGTGGTAAAGTGGTTGTGGAATTCACCATCGATGAAGGCTTTGAATTTTCGAAGAGCAGTATCATTCAAATTTACAGTAGTGGTTTTATCGGCGGCAACAACCTTGGTGTTTTACCCGATTACAACAACAACGATATGGCTAAATCTGGTGACACCTTGCAAGGACAAATGCAGGCTGGATTAATCGATGGAATTTTAGAAAAATTCACGCCCATTGAAAAGAGTATTCTTTCTACACTAAAAAAGTTAGACACGGTCCTTATCGATGTGAACGATATTTTAGATGAAAAGACCAAAAAGAACATTCAGGCCAGTGCCGATCATCTCAACGAAACCATGGCTTCCTTCAATTCTGTGGCAACCAAATTGAACGGCATGATGGTAGCCAACCAAGATAAGCTCGAAAACACTTTGAACAACATTGATGTTACAACAGCCAACATGGCCAAATTCAGTGATTCTTTGGCTCAAATAGAAATTTCCAAGCTCGTAGTGGAATTGGAAGGCGCCATTGGAAAATTCAATGCCATTGCGGCACAGATTGAATCAGGAGAAGGGAGTGTTGGTAAACTGTTGAAGGATGAAAAGCTTTACGATAACCTCGAAGGAGCTACCAAGCAATTAGAGCAGTTGTTGCAGGATATGAAGTTGAATCCGAAGCGATACGTCCATTTTTCATTGTTTGGAAAAAAGGCTAAATCGTATGAAGCACCCGAAGAATGATGCAATATCTACCTAACATAGTGTTTTTGATTGCCCTAGTGGCTGGCATTGGATATTTCACTAAAAATATTCGAAAAATCATCCGCAACGTAAAACTTGGGATCCCAGTAGATACTTCCGACCATAAATCCCAACGTTGGAATAACATGATTAGAATTGCGCTTGGACAGTCGAAAATGGTGGTTCGACCTGTGGCAGGAATCATGCACAGTATCGTTTACGTTGGGTTTATCATCATCAATATCGAGGTGTTGGAAATCATCATCGATGGACTCTTCGGGACGCACCGAATCTTCTCTTTTCTCGGTAGCTTTTACGGATTTCTAATCGGAACTTTCGAACTATTGGCAGTACTTGTGATCGTGGCCGTAATTGTATTTTGGATTCGTAGGAACATCATTCGATTACAACGCTTTTGGAAACCAGAAATGAAAGGTTGGCCGAAAAAGGATGCCGACCTTATCCTGTATTTCGAAATGATTTTGATGTCCTTATTCCTAATCATGAACGCCACGGATGTGACTTTCCAATCCATGGATTCTGGAAATGTGGTGTCGCACTATATTTCAGGATGGTTCAGTGGAATGGAAGAGGGGAGTCTTCATATAGTTGAAAGAACCGCCTGGTGGCTTCACATTATAGGAATTCTTATCTTTTTGAATTACCTCTATTTCAGTAAGCACCTTCACATATTGTTGGCATTCCCAAATGTATATCTCGGGAAGGTTACTCCAAAAGGGAAGTTGAGCAACTTAGAGTCGGTAACGAACGAGGTGAAACTTATGATGGATCCTAATGCTGATCCCTTTGCAGCGCCACCCCAAGGTCAAGAAGCACCTTCGAAATTTGGTGCTAGCGATGTGATGGATCTCAACCAGGTACAACTTCTTAATGCGTATACCTGTACCGAATGTGGCCGCTGTACCAGTGAATGCCCTGCCAATCAAACTGGAAAAAAACTTTCCCCAAGGAAAATCATGATGGATGTACGTGATCGATTGGAGGAGGTGAGTAAAAATATCGATGCGAATGGTGAGTTTCAACCAGATGGAAAACAACTTTTGGACGATTATATCAGTAGGGAAGAGCTATGGGGGTGTACTACTTGTAATGCCTGTGTGGAGGCTTGTCCAGTAAGTATCGATCCGCTATCCATTATTGTTAGCATGCGACAATATCTGGTGATGGAACAATCTGCGGCTCCAAATGAATTAAATATTACCATGACCAATATAGAGAATAACGCGGCTCCTTGGCCTTTCAACCAAATGGACCGTGCCAATTGGATAAACGAATAAAAAATAGGAAAAACAACGAAGATGGATCCAAAAGACACGAACAAACTACTCAAGCAAAAAAAGGAAAAAGGGGCAACAGTGAGTCCGGTATTGCCAGAAGGTGTAAAAAATTACCTTATCGATATCGATGGAACTATCTGTGACGATATACCAAACGAAGAACCAGAAAGAATGGCTACCGCCCAGGTATATCCTGACGCTTTGAAAACGCTGAACAAATGGTACGACGAAGGTCATATCATCTGCTTCTTCACCTCACGTACCGAAGAACATCGAATAGTTACTGAAGAATGGTTGAAAAAGCATGGCTTTAAATACCATTCCATGTTGATGGGAAAACCAAGAGGAGGAAATTACCATTGGATTGACAATCACTTGGTAAAGGCCACTCGATATAAGGGAAAATTTACCGATTTGGTTGAGCGCGAAGTGACCATTGAAGTTTTTAAAGACTAAAAAGAATGAGTGAACCTCTGAAAGTACCGACCATGGCCGAATACATGGCTCAAGGCAAACAGCCAGAAGTGCTGTTTTGGGTGGGCTGTGCAGGAAGTTTTGACGATAGGGCAAAGAAAATCACAAAGGCCTTTGCCAAGCTTTTGAATAAAGCCAATGTTGATTTTGCTGTTTTGGGTACCGAGGAAAGTTGTACAGGAGATCCTGCCAAACGGGCTGGTAACGAATTTTTGTTTCAGATGCAGGCCATGATGAACATCCAAGTATTGGATGGGTATGAAATCAAAAAAATCGTCACAACCTGCCCTCACTGTTTCAATACCCTTAAAAATGAATATCCAGATTTAGGGGGGAATTATGAGGTGTTGCACCATACACAGTTTCTTATGTCCCTTTTGGAGGAAGGCCGTTTGAAGGTAGAAGGAGGAAGTTACAAAGGACAACGCATTACCTTTCACGACCCCTGCTATTTAGGGCGTGCGAATAATGAATACGAAGCCCCAAGGGAATTGCTCAGAAAGCTGGAAGTGGAATTGGTCGAGATGAAACGCTGCAAATCTCGGGGCCTTTGCTGTGGAGCTGGTGGCGGACAAATGTTCAAGGAACCAGAAAAAGGAAATAAAGACATTAACGTGGAACGTACGGAAGAGGCTTTGAAAACCCAGCCCAAAATTATTGCTGCAGGGTGTCCCTTCTGTAATACCATGATGACCGATGGAGTGAAAGCCAAACATAAAGAAGAAAGCATCCAAGTTTTGGATGTAGCCGAAATGATAGCGAATGCAGCCGATTTATAAGTATGTTAGTCCCTTTTGAAGATTTACCCAACGACTCTCGCATATGGATTTACCAATCCAATAGGAAGTTTTCCGATGTCGAGGTAGAATTTATTACCAAGGAAACCAAAGAATTTCTAAAACAGTGGACAGCTCACGGAAGTGAACTGGAAGCTGGTTTTGAAATTAAATACCACCGATTTATCGTAATTGGCTTGAATCAAGCAAATGCTTCAGCTTCAGGTTGTAGTATCGACACTTCGGTTCGTTTTATTCAGTCTTTGGAGCGCGCTTTGGGCGTGGACCTTTTGGATAAAATGAATGTGACTTTTTATTCTGGCGATTTCATTGCCCATAAAACCCTGATGGAGTTTAAGGAAATGGCCAAGAAAAAATCTGTATCCCCTAACACGGTTGTTTTTAATAACCTTGTGAATACCAAGGAAGAATATTTGGAATTTTGGGAAGTGCCAGCGAAGGAAAGTTGGCACAGCCGATTTTTAGCATAGTCTTTGATACCACTACTGCCATGAATCGAATCTTCTTAACCTCACTTTTACTGCTCTTTACTGCGCTTGGATTCTCCCAACAAATCAATCCGTTATTGGTTGAAAACGATCTAGAAAATCAAAGCCGTTGGGTAGATAGTATCTATGGGGCTATGTCGTTGCAAGAGAAAATTGGACAATTGTTCATGATCGATGTGTATAGCAAAGACCCCAAAGCGAGAACCGACAAGGTGAAGGGTCTGATTCGCGATTATCATATTGGTGGACTGATTTTTTCAAAGGGAGGTCCCATTCGTCAAGCCCGGATGAACAATGAACTCCAAGAAACAGCAAAAGTACCCTTGCTGATTGGGATGGATGCAGAATGGGGTTTGGCCATGCGATTGGATTCTACCTTCGCTTACCCCTGGAATATGACTTTGGGAGCCATTAAAGACAATGATATTGTTGAAAAAGTGGGGAAGAGAATAGGAGTACATTGCAAGCGTCTTGGCGTTCATTTCAATTTTGCTCCTGTAGTGGATATCAATACCAATCCGAAAAATCCCATTATTGGAAATCGCTCTTTTGGGGAAGATAGGGAGGAGGTAACTCAAAAGGCCTTGGCATTTATGAAAGGAATGCAAAGTGCAGGAGTTTTGGCCAATGCCAAACATTTTCCGGGGCATGGAGATACCGATGCAGACTCTCATAAAACCTTGCCTACTTTACTTTTTGACAAAGAACGTATCGATTCTTTGGAACTGTATCCTTATAAGAAAATCATCGGGGAAGGATTAAGCAGTGTTATGGTGGCCCATTTGAATATCCCATCCTTGATTTCGCAAGAAGGGTATCCATCCTCCATTTCACCGGATGTTGTAACCGATTTGCTAATGGGGAAACTGGGTTTCAATGGATTGATTTTTACAGATGCCCTAAGTATGAAGGGGGCATCCAACTTTAAAGAACCTGGGGAAATCGATTTGGCGGCTTTCTTGGCTGGAAACGATGTGCTTCTTATTTCCAACGATGTTCCCAAGGCACACGCCTTATTAGTGAATGCCTATCGAGAAGGTGTCATTACCGAAGAACGTTTGGCGCATTCCGTTCGAAAAATTTTGATGGCGAAATACAAAGTAGGCCTTAACAACTACCAACCTGTTTCGGAAGAAGGCCTGTTGGAAGATTTGAATTCTGCTGAAGATAAAGCCCTGTATGATGAAGCGATGGAGCAGGCCATCACTCTGATAAAAAACGATACCCAAATTGTACCCATTAAAGAGTTAAGCGAAACGAAGATAGCCTATGTTCAAATGGGAGATGACTCTGGTGATACGTTTTATGAATACTTAAATAAGTACACAAAAGTCGATAAGGTAAAGGGAGCGTCATCATCGGAATATCTTAAGAAATTGGAATCCTATGATTATGTAATTATCGGATTCCATAAATCGAATGAAAATCCATGGAAGGGCTATAAATTTTCGAGTACTGAAATACAATGGATCAATGATATTGCAAGATCTAAACGCGTGATTTTAGATGTATTCGCAAGACCGTATGCCTTGTTGGATATTAATTTCTTCGAAAATTTAGAGGCAGTGGTTATGTCCTATCAGAACAGTGAGGCCTCTCAGCGTATCTCTGCTCAAGTGATATTTGGTGCTATTGGTACCAACGGACAATTACCGGTGTCTATTGGATCTATTTTTCCTGTAAGGACTTCTACTATTACCCAACCCATTAAACGTTTGGGGTATACCATTCCGGAAAGGGTAGATATGGATTCGAAAAAGCTAAAGGCGATAGATAGCTTGATGCAACATGGTTATTTCAGTGGCATGTATCCTGGGGCTCAAGTCTTGGTCGCAAGAAAAGGAAAGGTGATTTACAGCAAAAATATCGGCTACCAGACTCAAAAAAAAAACCTTCGAATCACCGATACCACCCTGTATGATGTTGCTTCATTGACAAAGATATTGGCGACCCTTCCAATGGTCATGCAACAATACGACCAACAGGCTATAGAAATGGATACGCGTCTGGATGAAATGTTGCCAGAATACAAGGGCAGCAATAAGGGACACATTACCATCAAACAGATGCTCTCGCATTACGCACGATTGAAACCTTGGATTCCTTTCTATACCGCTACTTTGGATAAAGAAACATCGGCACCTTCGCACGATTACTATCGAAGGCAATGGGAGGAAGGTTTCAACCTAAAAGTTGCAGATCATTTATACATGCGCACCGATTATAGAGACTCGATCTATGGTATTATAAAAGACAGTGATTTGCTTACAAGAATTGGATATAAATACAGTGATTTGCCATTTTATATCCTTAAACAATACTTGGAAAAAAAGACCAAAACATCACTCGATAAATTGGTGCAGGAAAAAATGTATCGTTCTCTCGGAGCCAACATGTCGACATTCAATCCATTAAAACGATTTCCTATTGAACAAATATCGCCAACGGAAGAAGACGATAGTTTTCGTATGCAAAAAGTACATGGATATGTCCACGATCAAGGAGCCGCCATGTTAGGAGGTGTTGGAGGACATGCTGGGTTGTTTAGTAATTCCAATGACATCGCAAAAATAATGCAGATGTATTTGTGGAAAGGATTTTATGGAGGAGTACGATATTTCAGCCCGAAAACCTTCGATGATTTTAATACCTGTTATTATTGTTCCAAAGACGTACGGAGAGGAGTGGGATTCGATAAACCACAGTTGGGAAAAGCCGGACCTACTTGCGGATGTGTCTCCATGACAAGTTTTGGCCATAGCGGATTTACAGGAACTTTTACTTGGGCCGACCCCGAGGAAGAGATAGTTTACGTATTTTTATCAAACCGTACCTATCCGGATGTCGATAATAGAATGCTTATCAGTAGTGACTTAAGAAGCGATATTCAAGAAGCTATCTACAAAGCAATAAAAAGATAATGTGCTATGAAAATTGGAATTGTTTGTTACCCCACCTTCGGAGGTAGTGGTGTTGTTGCGACCGAGTTGGGAATTGCTTTGGCAGAGGATGGTCATGAAGTGCATTTTATCACGTACAAACAACCGGTACGTTTAGAATTGATTTCACATCACATACACTTTCATGAAGTTTCTGTGCCTCAATATCCTCTGTTCCAATATCAACCTTATGAATTAGCACTTTCCAGTAAATTGGTAAATGTAGTTCGTGAATGGGGGTTGGATTTATTGCATGTTCATTACGCCATACCGCATGCCTATGCCGGGTATATGGCTAAGAAAATGCTTGAGGAAGTGAATATAAAAATTCCAATGGTTACCACATTGCACGGAACAGACATTACCCTCGTGGGTAGTCATCCTTTCTATAAGCCTGCGGTTACGTTTAGCATCAACAAAAGTGATGCAGTTACCTCCGTTTCTCAAAGTTTGAAGGAAGATACATTACGTTTGTTCAATGTTAAGAAGGAGATTGATGTTGTACCGAACTTCATCGATATGGCCAAACATAATGTTACCTACACCGATTGTCAGCGTGCCATGATGGCTAAGGATCAGGAGCGTATCATAACACACGTGAGTAATTTCAGGCCCTTAAAACGGGTGCTGGATGTTATAGAAGTCTTTGATCGTGTTCAAAGAAAAGTGCCTTCAAAGTTGGTAATGGTAGGAGAGGGACCCGAGAAAGAACGGGCAGAGGCATTGTGCTTGGCTAAAGGAATTGAGGATAAGGTTTTATTCCTTGGAAACAGTAATGAAGTGGATAAGATTTTAAGCTTCAGTGATCTTTTCATACTTCCCTCCGAGAACGAAAGTTTTGGATTGGCGGCTTTGGAAGCAATGGCGAGTGGTGTGCCCGTACTCTCTAGCAATACAGGAGGGTTGCCTGAAGTGAATTTAGATGGGGTAAGTGGCTTTTTACACCCCATTGGAGATATTGAAGGAATGGCAGCTAATGCCGTAAAAATTTTGAGTGACAGCGCCACCCTGAAAACTTTTAAAGAAAATGCCAGAAAGGTGGCTTCGAAGTTTGAGACCAAAAATATCGTTCCCATGTATGAAGCGGTATATGAAAAAGCACAAGCCATGGTACTTGGATAAAAAAAAAGCCCTACATCTGTAAGGCTTTTCATTTATATCATTTTTTTTTAAAATTGGTAACGTATCCCTAATGCGATGTCAAAATCAGCATCATCATTATAACTTCCGAAACCAAATTCTGGTCTAAAGTCCAACGAGATCAATAGTGGAATATCAAAATTGTATTCGATACCGATATCACCCGCTGCATACACATAGGTTTCAGAATCATCACCATTGGGGAATGGATTGTCCCAACTTACCGACGCAACACCACCACCAGCACCAGCATACCAGTTGAAATTTCCATCCAATACCCATACCCACTGATACAAACCAGTTAATCTGTAGGCGTCGAAATTATTATTGGCTCTCCATCCAAGGTCCAATTCTAAACGGTTGTTTTCTCCCAAAGCCCTTTGGTAACTTACTTCGGTCCCAAAACCGTCATTGTCTCCTAAGCGCAGCCCTATGGCGTTTTTGGAAATGGTTTGCGATTGTGCGGAAAGGGCAAAAGCGACTACCGCCAATGCAGTAAGCAATACATTTTTCATTCTATTTGGTTTAAAGTTTCACACAAAGATAGACCATTGGCGTTGGCTGGGTTGTTAAGGCCTTACTAAGAATTTCAGGGAATCCTGAAAACTTATGTTAAAGATGTTAATGTGTTTTTTACCTTTAACCTTAGCCTTATGTCACATAAATTTAGCACTTTTTCCAAGATATTTGATGGGGAATTTTATGCAGATTCCCTTCATCAAAAGTTATATGCAACGGATGCCTCCGTGTATCGAAAATTACCGGCAGCCATTGCCTTTCCCAAATCCGAAAATGGCATTCAGCAATTAATAAAATTCGCTTCAGAAAATAATCTGCCAATCGTGCCGCGTGCAGCGGGTACTTCCCTAGCTGGGCAGTGTATTGGAGAGGGTATTATTGTTGATATTTCAAGGCATTTCACAGAAATTATTCATCTCGATAAGGAACAAAAAACGATAACCATACAACCCGGTGTTATACGTGATGAATTAAACGAATTTCTGAAACCCTACGAACTTTTTTTTGGACCCAACACCTCCACCAGTAACCGCTGTATGATTGGGGGTATGGTGGGGAATAATAGTAGCGGAACCACTTCGATTCAATACGGGGTTACCAGGGATAAAGTACTCGCTGTAAAAGCGATTCTTTCCAACGGGGAAAAAGTGGTTTTTGAAAATGTTAAAAAAAAAGACCTCAAAACGAAGTGTAGTACCGCCTCATTGGAGGCTACTATTTATAATCATTTGCTAAATGCCCTTGCCGATCCGGAACAGCAAATGGCCATTGATAGTGAATTTCCGAAACCGAGCATACATCGTAGAAACACAGGTTATGCTATCGATTCATTACTCAATACAGAGGCTTTTGACAGGGGGGATGCTGCTTTCAATATTTCAAAATTGCTCTGCGGTAGCGAAGGGACATTAGCTTTCATCACTGAAATAACGCTTCAGTTGGATGATTTACCACCTCCTTATTCGGCCATGGTTGTTACGGAATATACTTCCATGAATAGCTGCATGAAAGATGTAGTTAATGCAATGCAGCATGAGTTGTACACCTGTGAATTGATGGATGAAGTGATCTTGGATTGCACCAAGAACAATAAAACCTTCGAAGCCTACCGTTTTTTTCTCAAGGGAAATCCCAAAGCAGTGCTTATGCTGGAAGTTCGATCAGCAACTGAAGCCTCACTGCAGGAAAAGGTGGATCAGCTGGTAGATAGCTTGAAAAACAGTGGCTATAGTACCTCCCAAGTAGTTTTGAGAGGAGAAGAAATCGATCAGGCCTTAGAATTGCGAAAGGCTGGCTTAGGATTGTTGGGTAACATGGTAGGGGATCGAAAAGCAGTGGCTTGTATTGAAGATACCGCGGTAGACGTAAAGGATTTGCCAGAGTATATCGATGCTTTCGATCGCATCATGGAAAAATACCACCAACAAGCGGTCTATTACGCACATGCCGGAGCGGGTGAGTTACACCTAAGACCCATTCTCAACCTCAAGAAAAGTGAAGACATTCAATTGTTTCGAAAGATAACCACCGAAGTAGCCGAATTGGTAAAATCTTTTGGAGGATCGTTATCAGGGGAACATGGTGATGGAATTGTTCGGGCCGAATTTCTCCCAATACAAGTAGGCGAGCGGAATTTTGAATTGATGAAACAAATCAAAAGCACCTTCGACCCTAAAGGTGTATTTAATCCCGGGAAAATAACGGATGCCTGGCCCATGGATACCTCCCTTCGGTACGAACCCAATCGACTCGAACCCGAGGTGAAAACCATCATGGATTTTCAAGATTCGGGTGGAATTTTACGATTGGCTGAAAAATGTAATGGTAGTGGAGATTGTCGAAAAACCGAAAAAAGTGCAGGAATGCTTTGTCCAAGTTACCATGCCACCAAGGATGAAAAGGATGCGACAAGAGGAAGGGCTAATGTATTGCGAGAGGTCCTAACTCATTCTGAAAAGAAGAATAAATTCGATAGTGAAGAATTAAAAGAGGCCTTCGCACTTTGTGTAGGGTGCAAAGCTTGTAGTACAGAGTGTCCAAGCAATGTAGATATGGCTACGGCAAAGGCAGAATTTTTATATCAATACTACCAAGACCATCCACAAAAATGGTCTACTCGATTCTTTGCACATAGCACCCGCATGAATGGCTTGGCGATGAAATTCCCAAAACTTACCAATACCCTTCTTCAAGGTGCCCTAGGAACTTTGGTTAAAAAATCTTTAGGAATTTCAACGAGACGATCGCTCCCCTTGTTTCCCGATAAAACATTTGAGCAAACACACAGTTATCAAAAAGTTTTTGGCCAAAATGCTATTGGAAGCGTTTTTTTGCTTGTAGATGAATTTTCCAACATATTGGACACCGAGGTTGCCGAAGATGCCGTAGCACTGCTTACCCAATTGGGATACGAAGTAGAGGTGATAACGCATTTAGATTCGGCAAGGGCAATGATAAGTAAGGGCTTTTTGGAAGAGGCCAGGAGCGAAGTGGATAAGAACCTTCACTTTCTTCAAGACCGAGTGTCCACCCTACGACCCCTATTGGGTATTGAACCTTCTGCCATATTGGGTTTTCGGGATGAATACCCTCGATTGGCCAGTGATCCCGCCATTGCAAAACAAATAGGTAAAAACACCTTTCTATTGGAAGAATTCTTGGTGCAGGAATTTGAGAAAGGGCGTTTCCTTCAAGATGCTTTCGTCGAAGACAG
>CAZOSF010000015.1:4760-8654 GCA_964582415.1 uncultured Alteromonas sp. | reverse complement strand
GATGGAACGGGCAGGGAGGCACGACATCCCATCAGTATATTAAGAGCTGCATTGAAAAACACCTAAAACTCTTTCGCAAAGGCCGAAAGCATTCCAGGGAGCACATCGATCTTATTTAATTCCTTCTCTGGTTCTTCCACAAATTTCTTAACTAGATTAGGATTGTGATGATACAATCGCCAGGCTTCGTTGTTGTATTCAAGGGCTGTTAAATTTTCAATCCAATCCCCACTATTTAAATAAGTAGTTGTGCCCTTATCGTTGGTGATCTGCTGAATAGTAGGCTGATGTATGTGGCCACAGATCACATAGTCGAATTGATTTTCAATGGCCAAATCGGAAGCGGTCTTTTCAAAATTGGAAATAAATTTCACTGCTGTTTTTACAGAGTTCTTTATTTTTTTGGAAAGGGAATACTTTTCACGACCGAATCTTACGAGGACGGCGTTGATAAATCGATTGAGCACTATTAACAAATCATATCCCCAACCACCCAATTTGGCAATCCATTTGGTGTGTTGAATGGAAGCGTCGAAGACATCCCCATGGAAGAACCACGCTTTTTTACCATCTAGATTCAACACCAGTTTGTCCAAAATGTAAATATTACCCATTTTGGTATCGCTGAACCGACGTAACTTCTCGTCGTGGTTTCCTGTGATATAGTACACCTTGGTGCCCTTGGCAGCCAATGCCATAATTTTCTTGATTACCAAGAGATGGGATTTTGGAAAGTAGCGCTTTCGGAATTGCCAAATGTCGAAAATATCACCGTTCAAAACCAGTTTCTTTGGCTTCACGGAATTCAAATACTGCAATACCTCCTTAGCATGACAACCATAGGTACCCAGGTGGATATCGGAAAGGACAACGATTTCGACTTTTCGCTTCAAGTAGGCTAATTCTTCCGCAAAGAACAGCAATGCACCGAAATTGTAGTTTACGCCAAGGTTATGAATTGATAATTAAAAGTTTATCGCCATCTTCGGTATGTTTCAAGAACATTAAGCCGACATTGTTTTTTATTTTGTTGGTCAATGATTTACATTTGTTAAAAACACACTATGGCTGGAAATTCTTTCGGTACTGTCTTTACCCTTACTACTTTTGGAGAATCCCATGGCCCGGCACTTGGAGGAATAATCGATGGATGCCCTGCCGGAATATCCTTAGATTTCGAAGCCATTGAAAGGGAGATGCAGCGTCGTAAACCGGGTCAGTCAAGTATCGTAACCCAAAGGAAAGAACCGGATTCTGTTCGTTTTCTTTCCGGGATCTTCGAAGGAAAAACCACAGGAACGCCTATAGGTTTCGTCATTGAAAATACCAATCAGAAATCACAAGACTACAGTCATATCAAAGATACCTATCGCCCTTCCCATGCCGATTATACCTACGACCAGAAATATGGTCTACGGGATTATAGAGGAGGAGGGAGGTCTTCTGCCCGGGAAACAGCATGCAGGGTAGCAGCGGGCGCCATTGCCAAACAACTGCTGAAGGATATTAAAATCACAGCCTATGTTTCTGGCGTTGGTACCTTATCCTTGAATAAGCCGTATTCGGAATTGGATTTCGATATCATTGAAAAGAATCCCGTTCGCTGTGCCGATGCTCAAATGGCCCAGCAGATGGAAGAATATATAAAGGATATTCGAAAGCAAGGAGATACCGTTGGTGGGATCATTACTTGTGTGGTACAGAATATGCCTGTCGGACTCGGAGAACCTGTGTTCGACAAACTCCATGCCCAATTGGGAAAAGCCATGCTTTCTATCAATGCCGTCAAAGGGTTTGAATATGGAAGTGGATTTGCAGGAAGTAGCATGAAAGGTAGCGAACACAACGATGCTTTCAATACTGATGGTTCTACCCAAACCAATAGGAGCGGAGGGGTGCAAGGAGGCATCAGCAACGGAGAAGATTTGTATTTCAATGTAGCTTTTAAACCCGTTGCCACGATAATGCAAAAACAGGAGACCATAGATAAAGACGGTAATACGGTAGAAATGCAAGGGAAAGGAAGGCATGATCCCTGTGTGGTACCTCGTGCCGTGCCCATTGTGGAAGCCATGACTGCCTTGGTATTGGCCGACTTTCACCTTTTGAATCAACTTTCCAAACTATAATCTATTTTATGAAGAAAATCGCACTGCATTGGCAAATCCTCCTTGGTATGGTACTGGGGGTGGTCTTTGCCCTGATATTGAACAATTTTTCCTGGGGCCCCGATCTGATTGAAGATTGGGTGAAACCCTTCGGTACTATTTTTATCAATGCACTAAAGTTGATCGCAGTGCCGCTTATTCTGGCTTCATTGATCAAAGGGGTATCCGATTTGAAAGACATTTCCAGCCTTTCTAAAATGGGGCTGCGAACCATCTCTACCTATATTATTACCACCGTAATAGCCGTATCCATTGGTTTGGTCGTGGTGAATTTAGTCAAGCCAGGGGCCACTATTACCGAGGATACACGTACGGAACTCGTAAATGCCTATGGCGGTGAAGCCCAAAAACGACAGGAAGAAGCTCAAAAACAAAAGGAGGCAGGACCCCTGCAAGCGTTGGTAGATATTGTTCCCGATAACATCATAGGGGCGTCGGCTAACAATAGAAATATGCTCCAGGTAATCTTCTTCGCTATTTTCTTTGGCATTGGGTTAATTTTGATTCCAGAATCGTCTTCCAAACCAGTAAAAGATTTCTTTGATGGTTTTAATGAAGTGATTTTAAAAATGATCGATCTGATTATGCTGGCCGCACCCTACGGCGTTTTTGCTTTGTTGGCAGCTCTTGTGGTAGAGGCCCCAAGCGCCGATCTTTTCTTTGCACTCTTTAAATATTCTTTAAGTGTAGTTAGTGGTCTAATATTGATGATTGGGGTTTACCTTCTGATAGTTTGGATATTTACTAAGAAATCGCCCGTCTTTTTCTTGAAAGGAATAAGCCCAGCGCAACTATTGGCATTTTCCACAAGTTCCAGTGCGGCAACCCTACCAGTAACGATGGAGCGTGTAGAAGAACATCTTGGGGTAAAGAAAGAAGTAACCAGTTTTGTATTGCCTATCGGGGCTACCATCAACATGGACGGAACGAGCTTGTATCAAGCCGTTGCCGCAGTATTTATTGCGCAGGCCTTTGGAATGGATCTTTCATTAGGTGCCCAATTGGGAATCATCGTGACCGCCACATTAGCATCCATAGGCTCTGCAGCCGTTCCAGGTGCGGGTATGGTAATGCTGGTTATCGTTTTAGGACAAGCAGGTATCCCTGAAGCTGGGTTAGCCTTAATCTTTGCGGTAGATCGCCCATTGGATATGTGCCGAACCGTCGTAAATGTTACTGGGGATGCCGCTGTTTCCATGTTGGTGGCCAAATCTCAAAACAAATTAGGAGAACCCCATGTTAAAGAATGGGACGACAATTATCATCACAAATAAAAAAAAGCCGCTTCATGCGGCTTTTCTTTTGAATTGTAATACGATTATTTCTTTTGAATTTCCACTTGGTGTGGATATGGAATTTCGATTCCTGCAGCATCCAAATCGTTTTTGATATCAGCCATCAAAGCAAACTGTGTTGGCCAGAAGAACTCATTGGGTACTGCGCAACGGACGGTAAAGTCGATGGAACTATCTCCTAATCCTACCAACTCCACTACGGGTACGGGATCTTCCATGGCATGTTCTTGCTTTTTGATTGCGTTCATAAGGACTTCCTTTGTCTGTTGTATATCGGCATCGTAAGAAACACCAATAGTTAGAATGATTTTTTGGAATCCTTCAGCGGTGAAATTCACTATGTTTCCATTAGATAAAGCTCCATTCGGAAGAATGACCAACCTGTTTTCCTTCGACAATAGTTTGGTGGTGAAAATATCAATCTCTTTTAC
>CAZOSF010000015.1:0-4660 GCA_964582415.1 uncultured Alteromonas sp. | reverse complement strand
GCCAACCTTACCATTCGCGATAGTGTGGCGTATGCTTTTTGCCACTGTGTGAAACGAAAGGATAAAATTCCAAGTTCTTTAAAATCATTTCACTCCAAAGTGGAATTCTATGACGAAATGCTACCATTGGCAGGCTTCGATGCTATTATTTTACGCAGTAATCCGCCGTTAGACATGATCATGCTGAACTTCTTGGACAGTGTGAAGGATGATGTTTTTATCATGAATGATTTGGACGGCATTCGGATGGCAAACAATAAGTTGTATACCGCAGTATTTGAGGATATAGATAACGAAATCATTCCACGTACCCACGTGACCAAAAACAAGGAATACCTCAAAAAAATCATCAAGGAAGGACCTGAGAGAATGATTCTCAAACCTTTGAATGGCTATGGAGGTTCGGGTGTTATTCTTTTGGAGAAAAGCGCCATGAAAAGTATCAATTCCCTCTTAGATTTCTACATCGATAACAAGGACGGAACTTCCAACTATGTCATCCTTCAGGATTATATCGATGGGGCCGACAAAGGGGATGTACGCATCTTGTTGTTAAATGGTCGTCCGATAGGAGCCATGCGAAGGGTTCCAGGTGCCGAAGACCATAGATCGAATGTGAGTGCCGGTGGAAAAGTGGTAAAACACACCCTGACCAAGGAAGAGAAAGAGCTTTGCCGAAAGATTGGCCCCAAGCTGGTGAAGGACGGACTTTATTTCGTAGGTATCGATGTTATCAACGGAAAATTGGTGGAAGTGAATGTGATGTCTCCAGGAGGTATTACTTATATGAACAGAGTGTATAAAACCCGTGTACAAGAGAAGGTGATCGACTTCGTGGAAGATAAGGTACTACAAAAGGTCAATGCCTTTGAGCGCCGTAAAAAACTCCGCAAACACGTAGACGAAGCCTAATTTACCTTTCCATTTTTCAAGCCTATGCAACGATTATCGGTTTCCGAAATCATCGACAATATCGAAAGGGAGGTCTGTTTTGAAGCTGTTTCAGAGGATTATTCCTTTACTTTAAAGATAGAACACTACACCCACTATGTCTGTGGAGCAGTTCATGACGGGCATCAATTCCGACGAGAACTCTGGGAGAAATGTCTGCACACAGAATACGACCGCTGGTACGAAGAGGATCCCTGCACCAAAGAATTTGTGAAAACACATCCTATAGTAATTGCTGGATGTGATAGCCGTTTTGAATACGATTTAAATCGCGACCCAGGGAATGCCATCTATGAGGATGCCTGGGGCAAGAAGTTATGGAAGCATCCGTTAACCAATGAAGAACATACCGAGAGTCTTCAGAAACACCATAATTTTTACAAGGTGGTGAACGCCCTTTTGAAAAAGCTGGAAAGCTTATTTGGTGTCGTCGTAGTCTACGATATGCATAGCTATAATTGGGTGAGATGGGACAGAGAAGTTCCGGTGATCAATTTGGGAACGCATAACGTGGATAACGATCGTTTTGGAGATTCGGTAGAACAATGGCGACAAAGTCTTTCGGAATTAGCGCTTCCTCATGGGATCGAAGCTACTTCAAAATGTAACGACACCTTTTTTGGGAATGGATATTTTCTGAAATATATTACTGAAAACTTCAAGAATACCTTAGTTTTGGCGACGGAATTCAAGAAGATTTATTGCGATGAACTTCGAGAAATCATTTTCCCGGAAGTAGTCGCGGCTATCGAAGCACAGCTTCGAACCAAACTACCAGAACACGCTGAAGCCTTTTATTCAGCTCATCGAAACGGAGCATGATTAGTACGGAAGCCCTGAAAGATATCTATCCAAACCTAGTTGCCATCGACCGGTCCTTGCACGAATTGGTGAAGAAGATCGAGCTGTTGAATTATATCAACCCGATTAATATTGAACAGGAAAAGCGCAACTTCTTTGCTTCCAAGTACAATGTGAATCCACGATTTAAGTATCGTAAAATCGACTTTAACGCTCACAAGCTGCAGCAGGCCCTGTTTTCTCAAGATATCGACAGCATAGAAGATGAAGACGCTCGGAAGTTTTATCGTGAAGTGATTTACGATTATTCCGGCCTAATTCAATGCATCGAGACCATTGGGCAAGGGGAGAAGTTTTATTTCAATGTTTTGAAATCTTTCGGCACACCGAATGAAAAGGACGTAGACAATGCCAAGTTTATCCTGCATTTCAAGGATGAGGAATACGACAACGAAATGTTTCCTGTATTTAATTCTGAAGAGGCCTTGGAGTATTTTAAGGAGTTCTCCAAACAATTCGATTTTCACTATCAGGTGAAGCTCTCCAATAAGATCTCGGCCGCGGCCATGGTGCAAAATAACACCCAAACCTTGGTGCTGAAAAAAAATCATCGTTTCAGTGCCAACCAATTAAAAGTGTTGGCAAACCATGAGATCGGGGTTCATATGGTTACCACTTTCAACGGACTTCATCATTCGCTTAAAATCTTTCATAATGGTTTTCCAAAGAATGTGGAAACTCAGGAAGGATTGGCCGTATTCAGTGAATACATGAGCGGCTGTCTTACCCTTTATCGACTGAAGGAATTGTCCTATCGTGTGATTGCTGCCGATAGTCTTCGAAAGGGCTATACCTTTTGTGATACCTTCGATTTGTTACACAATCAATATAAATTGAATCGGGAAGAATCCTATAACATCAGTCTAAGAGCTCATCGGGGGGGTGGATTCACCAAAGATTACACGTATCTCACCGGATTGAAAAAGGTGTATACCTACTACAAAAAGAAAAAAGATCTGGAATTATTGCAAGCGGGTAAGGTTAACATTGGCAATGTGCCCATCATTCAAAAGTGGAAAAACGAGGGCATAATTGGGGAAAATCCACACCGAAATTTTGCTTTCGATATTAATAAAAACCAAAGCGAAACCATCGATTTCATTCTTGAAAACCTTCGGTAATTAGAGAAACTTTTCCTTCAACTCTGGAGTGGGGATCATACAGCTTTCCTTTTTGCCAAACCACTTGTACCGATTGCGTGCCACCCAATCATAAACCCAATTCCGCAGGAAAGTAGGTATAATTATAAATCCATAGAGCAGGGGCCAACCTCCCGACAAGTGCTTTGCTATACGCAAGGCGGCAGATGATTTCACATAGGCTTTATTCGCTTCAATCAGGATGATAGAATCTGTTGTTTCCGTATCGATACCATGTTCTTTAACCAATTCCTTACCTGCCTCACTTTGGAGGGCCGCATACTTAAATAGATTCTTGGAATCCCTTTTAATAACAAAGGTTACAGAGTTGTTGCAAAGATTGCAAATCCCGTCAAATAGAATGATTTTTTGCTTACGAATCATACTTTCTCCAATTCTTCCAGACTAACATCTGCGGTAAATTGGCCATAGTTCACTATGGCTTTTTTCTTTTGAATCGCATCAATCGTACCTATAGCCCTCCCGTCGATCATGCGTACCCGATCGCCAACCTTTAAAACCACTTTCGGTTTGGGAGGTTCCTTTTTGGCCTCTTCCTTTTCCTTCTTTTTACGGGTACGAATAACTTCCACTTTCTTTTCGACCTCCTTCAATATCTGGGCTTCCTTTTGCTTTTGGGCCTTTTTCTGTTTGGGCTCTTGTTTCTTTCGTTTTAGGTTTTCCTGAAGCACCATCTTCATCAACTCATCCATGAGTTCGCGTTTCCGCTTGTTGTGATGAAAGGATTCTGCCAGACCATCCAGTTTTTTCCCTAAGGAAATCCAACGCTGATTGGAATCGTACAATTCTTGATAACTTTCCAACTTTTGTTGAATGCGCGCATTGGTTTCTTCCAATTGACGTGCCTCCAACTTGGCCTTTTCCTCTTCCGTTTTCAAATTGGCCGAAGTCTTCCGAAGCTGGGAACGTTCCTTTTGAAGGTTAGCCAACGTCTTATCGAAACGAACTTTTCCTCCTTCCAGCTTTTTCTTTGCCTTGTTGATCAAACTATAGGGAATGCCATTCTTTTGAGCCACTTCGAAGGTAAAAGAGCTTCCAGCTTCTCCCAGTTGCAACTGGTACAAAGGCTCTAAACTGCGTTGGTCGAACAACATATTGGCATTGGTGGCATTGGGGAGTTCATTAGCTAACAACTTCAGATTGGTGTAGTGGGTAGTAATGATTCCAAAAGCTTCCCTCTCATAAAACACTTCCAAAAAGGTTTCCGCCAAAGCACCTCCCAGTTCCGGATCACTACCCGTTCCGAACTCATCGATCAAAAAGAGGGTGTTTTGATTGCATTTCTTCAAGAAGTAATTCATCTGCTTCAAGCGGTAGCTATAGGTGCTAAGATGATTCTCAATGGATTGGTTATCCCCGATATCGGTCAATACACGATCGAAAAAGCAAAACTCCGATTGAGGGTCAACGGGCAGTAAGAAACCACTTTGGAGCATGACTTGAAGTAATCCGACCGTTTTCAATGTGATACTTTTCCCTCCAGCATTCGGACCGGAAATTACCACAATACGATTTTCAGGATTCAACTCGATACTTTGCGGAAAGGTCTTTTCTTTTTTCTTTTTATTCGAAATAAAGAGCAGTGGGTGATAGGCTTTAATCAGATTCAGTCTGCGTTCCTTGGTTAATCTTGGAAGACTGGCGTTCATGCTAGACGCGTATCGCGCCTTGGCATGCAAAGTGTCTAT
>CAZOSF010000014.1:30281-39295 GCA_964582415.1 uncultured Alteromonas sp. | reverse complement strand
GCTAACGCAAATCGAATACCAAACCAAAAAGGGTGACAAGCTGTCATTAAAAAAATTATTGTTTAATTTATTTGGAAAAAAATTAAACAAAACATATCTTTACACCAGAATAATAGAATTGCTATGAAAGTAGATTGATTTCTGTCTATTATTTTATTGGTTAGGTTGTTTGAGCTAAGGTGCGTTTCCCGCACCTTAGTTTTATTTTAAAATATTCCCAAAAAACCAGACGAATATTTATATTGCCTTAATTTTCTCAACTTCTTTTTATGTATTCTTCAAAAATTTCCGGTTTGGGGTACTATGTCCCAGAGAATGTGGTTACTAATGACGACCTGTCAAAATTGATGGATACCAACGATGCCTGGATTCAGGAACGTACTGGTATTAAAGAACGTCGCCACATCAAAAAAGGAGACGGTAACTCTACTTCCATCATGGGGGTGAAAGCAGCAACCATTGCCTTAGAACGTGCAGGCCTACGGCCAGATGATATCGAATTGATCGTCTTTGCCACCTTGAGTCCGGATATGTACTTTCCCGGTGGAGGCGTACAAGTTCAAGATTTGATGGGGATGCCTACGGTTCCTGCGCTTGATGTAAGAAACCAATGTAGTGGATTCGTTTACGCGCTGTCCGTTGCCGATCAGTATGTAAAGACAGGAATGTATAAGCACGTGTTGGTGATCGGAAGTGAGAACCATAGTGGCGGACTTGATTTTACTACCCGAGGTCGCGGTGTTTCGGTCATTTTTGGAGATGGTGCGGGTGCGGCTGTAGTATCCAGAAATGAGAGTGGAAAAGGGGGTATTCTTTCTACTCACCTGCATAGCGAAGGGAAATACAAAGATGAATTGGCGCTTCAAGGACCTAGTACGAATTATTGGGTACCTCAAATTTTAGAAGAGAATCCACAGGAAGACATACCTTATTTCCCCTACATGAATGGGCAGTTTGTTTTTAAACATGCCGTTGTTCGTTTTTCTGAGGTAATTATGGAAGGGCTTCAAGCCAACAACTTATCTGTTTCAGACATCAACCTCTTGGTGCCTCACCAGGCGAACCTACGTATTTCACAGTTTATTCAGCATAAATTGCGATTGTCAGACGATCAGGTTTTCAATAATATTCAAAAATATGGAAACACGACGGCGGCTTCAATTCCGATCGCCTTAACAGAAGCCTGGGAACAAGGACGGATCAAGGAAGGCGATTTGGTGGTTCTTGCAGCCTTTGGAAGTGGATTTACTTGGGGCAGTGCTATTATCCGATGGTAACAAAAAAAGCCCCCATGGACGGAGGGCTTTTTTGAATCCTAACATTCTAATCGTATTAGAGGCTAATCCAAATAAATTATAAAACGTAGTTTTCGAGTTACACTATAATAGACTTCATTTTTTTGAAGATGTTTCACTGTGAATCAGTATTTAACGTTCCCATAACATATAGTAGGGACATTAAAACAATCCACCACCACCTTCTTTCTCATTAGCGTCCCTGTTTTTTCTGGACTTCGCGCGGTATTTGTTTCCGCCGAAGCGATAGGAGAGACTGGCAGTGATAGTCTGACTTTCCCAATTAAACTGTCCTCTTTGAAGGAATGGACGCTGTCCTTCGAAGGCAAATCGCATGGTATCGAAAATGTCATTGTAGTTCAGGCTGAACGTACCCTTTCCATCCCACAAATTATAACGAGCTCCAAGATTTACCATAAACATGGATTTTGGCTCAATTTGAATGTCTTTGGTAGGACCACGATAGAAGGCAAATCCGGAGAGGGTCAACTTTTGTGTCACTTTAAAGTTATTGAACATCCTAAAGTTGTATTGTAGATTATCAACTTCAACTTCATCAACAACGATATCTGCCACTGAAGGATTTCCTGTTGAATTATCCAATCGTTCGGTCAAACCATTTTGTGTTTGATTGTATAGGTCGAAACTGAAGTTGAAACTCCACCACTTGGTGGGGCGGAAATTACTCGACAATTCTACTCCATAGGCCGAAGTGGTGTCGAAATTCGAATAGGTCAAGATCAAGCGGTTAAGATCGGTTCTATCCACCAAAACCGAACGGTTGATTTCATCTTCAATAAGTCGATAGAACACTCCAGCGGTAACCGAACCCTTGTCCATATTTCTTGTGTAATTGGCCTCCACGGAGTTTGTAAATTGAGGTACCAAATTGGTTCGACCAAAAGAAGAGATCAATGGGGTACTCCATTCCCGGATGGGGTTCACTTGGCTAACACCTGGACGGTCTACACGACGGCTATAACTCAGCTGAAATTGATTTTTTTCAGAGGGTGTATAGGTGAAAAATGCAGAAGGATATACTTGGAAATAGTCGTTGGTGAATTCTTTTAGGATACTATCTCCCGAGCGGGATAGGTTGACGCCTTCATCTGTGAAGATATTAGATAGATCGTCGGTAACAACTCCTGCTTCATAAGTTTCCAAAGTATTGGCCGTCACTTCTACGGTTTCGGCTCGCAAACCGATTTGAACACTGAATTTCTCCCAGTTTTTACCAAAGGTGGCATAGGCGGAATAAATGTCGCGGCTGTAGTCGAAATTGGTAGTGGGTGAAAAGATGAGGTCTCCTTCCAAATTGAATGGATTCACCACCAATTGGTCGGAAGTCCTTCCTATTTCCGAATTGAAAAGTCGGGCTTCAAGACCTAATTCCAATTTGGTAGATTCACTCAACGGATTTACATAGTCCAAATTAACGGTCAATTGATCGCGATCGGTACTAACAAAATCCATGTAATCATTGCTGAACGGAGCTCCGGTAAAGGTCCAATCGGCATCTTCGTCATTTCCATATTCGTTGTAATCGGCCTCCAATTCGATGTTATGACCCTCTTTGTCAAACTTCAATTTATAATCGAAGTTATACTGTGAGGTAAGGCTTTCGAAATCTACATCAAACCCTTGATTCAAATTAAGACTTTCATCGTCATAATAGCGCACACGGGTGAGTCCGTTAGTGTTTCCAGTATATAGATTCTGATTCGTGAAAAAGGAAAGGGTATTGTTGTCGTTTAAATAAAAATCAACCCCAGCTTTGAATAGATTCGAGGTGCGATCGTCTAGGAAATTGAAAAACTGTTGTGAGTTTTCTTCCAATCGAACGATATCTCCGTAGTTTTCATTTTTACTGGTATTGTGTCCCCAATTTCCATAGAAATTTAACTTGCCATTTCTGTAGTTGAAATCGATATTGGAATTGAATTTAGGTTGTTGGTCATAGGCAAGGCTCACACTGGCGTTACCGTTGAAACCTACGTTCACATTTTTATGAAGGATGATATTTATGATGCCACTCATTCCCTCTGGATTGTATTTTGCGGAAGGATTGGTGATCAATTCTATTTGCTTAATGGAAGTGGAAGGAATCTGCTTCAGAAGTTGGGCTACAGGAACATTAGAAAGTTTTCCGTCTACCATCACCCTTACGTTCTGATTACCACGAAGGGCGATATCTCCCGTTTGCTGATCAACGCTTACCGAAGGCAGATTGTTCATGATATCTGAAGCCGTGGGACCAGAGGTGGTTAAATCCTTACCCACAGTAATGACTTTTCTGTCCATCTTCTGCTGAATGGTAGAACGTTCTGCCGTGACTGTTACCTCCCCTAAGGATTCAATATCTTCCTCGAGATAGATGGAGCCTAAGTCGACACTCCTGTTTTGTCTTGAAATGTCTATATTAACGGAATACGATTTATATCCTATATATTGGATGCTTACCACAGAGGTTCCTCTAGGAATGTCTTCAATATAAAATTTTCCATTTTCGTCGGTGACGCCTCCTGTGATAATATTGCCTTCCAAGTCTTTGATGGCCACAGTGACGTAAGGAATGGGTTCCGATAAGCCCTTATCATAGACCACTCCGGTAATTTTACCGATGGCGTCGGCTTCAGGATCAGGGTCGGCGAAAGAGGTAAGGCCCACAAACAGGGCAAGTAGGAAAAATAACTGTCTCATTTTTTGGTGTTGTTTTTTGATTGATGATTGCATACCCCACGAAAAGGATATACTACTGAGACGATGATTCCTCTATTATGTTACACAAGGTACTATATTTAACAAAGCATTAACAAAAAAGCCCGAAGTCTAGAACTCCGGGCCTTGCTTTACTGCTATTATTAACACTAACCATCAACGTAAAAAGTTCACAGTAAAGCAGTGAAACGTTTCAATTGTATAGACGAGAGGAATGGTTTTATGTTACACAATCGTTGGACATTTAACGAAGATTTATATCGGAAAACCCCAATCTGGCCGTACCTTAGTGCTATGAAATCCTTAAAGAAAACCTTGGTTTTAGGGGCGAGTACCCATCCCTATCGATACAGTTATTTGGCTATCCATAAGTTGCGCAAATCGGGCCATCCGGTGGTGGCCATTGGGAAAAAAATAGGGAAAGTAAAAGATGTTGAGATTCAGAGTGAGGCCATTCTATTTGAAGACGTGGATACCGTTACCTTATACCTTAACCCAAGGCTTCAAGAGTTGTATTATGAATATGTGGTGGCGCTTCACCCCAAACGAGTGGTTTTTAATCCCGGAACAGAAAATCCGGACTTCTATCAAATCTTGGAAGCAGAGGGAATTGCTTATGAGGTGGCCTGTACATTAGTGCTGCTTGGAACGAATCAATATTAATCCAAGAAAGGTGATAAGTCCGTTGATGGGTAAAAGTTCGTAGCCCACCTGATACCCACCCAATTGCTCGGCCGGGATACTTCCAATAATGGCGCTGATTGCTACGGAAACTATAGCCACAATCCACACATAACGGTCCCTTACTTGGAAACGCGTAAATATCCCAAAGGCAAAGAGTCCCAGTAAGGGTCCATAGGTATATCCCGCGACCACCAACAAGCTGTCGATCACATTACTGGTAAGCACGTATTTAAAAATGATAATGACCAAAACCAACAGTACGCTCATTCCAATATGCGTGAGTTTACGAATACGCTTCTGTTTATGCTCAGGATATTTTTTGATATTTAAAAAGTCGATACAGAAACTGGTCGTCAAGGAGGTTAATGCACTATCTGCGCTGGAATAAGCGGCAGCGATGAGCCCCAACAAGAAAGTGATGGCTAGGGTAAGCCCCAAGCCACTATTGAGTGCGATTTCCGGAAAAAGTAGATCGGTTTTTGGATTCCCATCCATCAAGGGAATTGCAAGTTCATGGCGATCGGCAAAAATAAAAAGCAAGGCACCCAAAAGCATAAAAAGTCCCGTCACCCCAACCAGTACAAAACTAAAACTCACCATGTTCTTTTGCGCTTCCTTCAAATTTCGGCAGGTTAAATTTTTCTGCATCATATCTTGATCGAGTCCGGTCATGCATATGGTAATGAACATGCCCCCGAGAAATGATTTAATAAAATGGTTTCTCGCCAAAAAGTCGTCGGTGAAAAAGGTCTTGCTGTACTTGCTCAATTCCTCTGAAGCCAAGAAATCTCCAATGCTCCAATTCAATTCTTGTGTGATGAAATAGATGGAAAGGCACACCGCCAAAATCATGAATAAGGTTTGCAAGGTATCGGTATAAACGATGGTCTTGATTCCGCCGCGATAGGTGTAAATCCAAATAAGGAGGATCGATAAAATTACAGTGATTTCAAACGGTACTCCATACGCTTCAAAAACAAACTGCTGCAGTACCAGTGCCACCAAAAAAAGACGGAAAGAGGCCCCTAACACTCGAGATACGAAAAAGAAAAAGGCGCCAGTTTTGTAGCTAACAACCCCAAATCGCTCTTCTAAATATTGATAAATCGAGGTCACATTCATTTGGTAATAAATGGGCAAAAGGACAAAGGCAACAACAAAGTAGCCCACCAAATACCCCATCACTACTTGTAGATAACTGAATTGTGAGGCATCTACCCATCCGGGTACCGATATAAAGGTAACTCCGCTAAGTGAAGCGCCAACCATTCCAAAGGCAACGACGTACCAAGGGGATTGTTTGGAAGCCTTGAAAAATACTTCATTGCTGTCATCTTTGCCTGTGAAAAAGGAAATGATCAGCAGGACAGCAAAATAGGCCAGAATTAGCAGTAAGATATGTATAGGTTGCATGGATAGTTGTGTGTGAGGTAAAAATACAAAGTTTGGGTAGCCTCACATGATTTTTTTCATACTTTTGACAACCTTCATATTTAATTCAAAAAATTATACCCTTACTACCATGAGAATTAGCTATTTATTCGTTCTGCTTTTCGTTTTCGGAAGCACCCAAGTTCGTGCCCAGGAATATTTGGAAATGATTGAGGCGGGTACCTATACCGTTGAGGAAATCGTTACTAATGCAGAAGCCTATTTTGAAAACCGTGATAAAGGAAGAGGATCGGGATATATTCCTTTTAAACGTTGGGAATATATGGCTACGCGTTTGCAAGATGAGAATGGTTATTTACCTCCATTTGAAGAAATCCTTCAAGAGCTGGAAAATTACAACAGCTATTTAAACGAAACGGCAGGAACTCGTGATAACTTGTTCGATGATTGGCAAGAATTGGGACCTGATTATTGGAATGCCACTACGCATTGGAGCCCTGGTGTAGGTAGGGTTACGGGTATTTCAGTTGATGCTGCCAATGAAGATCATATCATTATCGGAGCAGAGACAGGTGGTGTATGGAGAACCACTGATGGCGCTCAAACATGGACACCTCTTGGGGATTATTTCTCTAATCTATACGTATATGCAGTTGCCATAGATCCCAATGATAGTGATACGTATTATTTTGGATCTAACAGTGGCGCAATTTACAAGTCGACCGATGCCGGTGGAACTTGGAATCTGTTGGGCAATGCCGGTACTTCTACCGTCAATAAACTTCTTTTACATCCCACAGATCCAGACATTATGTTTGCTACATCACAAAATAACGGGATTTATGGTTCTGTAGACGGTGGTGCTACATGGGCGAATTTGATTGGTGGTGAAAACAGAGGCTACGATTTAGAATTCAAACCAGGAGATCCGAGTGTTGTTTATGCCTCAGGAAATGGATTTCACTACTCAACCGATGGAGGGCAAACCTTTACCACGGTAGGGGGCTTCTCTGCTAATCCAAAAATGATGGGAGTTTCTCCTGATGATCCTGAAGTAGTATACTTGATAGAAGCGGCCAATGGAGGTTTCAATGGTCTTTATAAATCCATTGATTCTGGGGTAAACTTCAATGAGCTTGATCACACTGGTCGTAATTATTTTGGATATGATACTGCTGGGTTTAATGCTGGAGGGCAAGCACCCAGGGATATGGACATCACCGTTAATCCAAATGACGTGGATGAGGTGCACATCGCTGGGATTCTAACTTGGCGTTCTTTCGATGGGGGAATGACTTTTGAATGCTCTTCCGATTGGGTTCCAGGGAATGCTGCCAGCGCGGGTATTGGCTATTGTCATGCCGACGTAGATATTTTAGAGTTTGTGAATACCACTTTATATGTGGGTACCGATGGAGGAATTTATAAGGCGACCGATACTCAAAACCTCGATCCAGAATATTACGAAGATCTTTCTACTGGATTAGGAATTCGTCAATTTTATAAAATAGGAATTAATCAAGAAGAAGCGGTGCGTGTAACCGGGGGTTCTCAAGATAACGGTTCCTCTTTCTATGATACCACTACTGGCGAGTGGATCGATTGGGTAGGAGCGGATGGAATGGAAGGTTTTGTGGATAAAGACACTCCAAATACCATGTACGCCATGATTCAATTTGGTGGTATGTACCGTACAGATAATAGTGGACAAAGTTTGATCAATCTTCCTTCACCGGATGGTGGTTCAGGGAATTGGGTGAGTCCATTTGAGCAGGACCCTAGCGTGACCAACACCATCTATTGCGGTTATAATAAGGTATATAAGAGTGCTAATCGAGGGGGTAACTGGACAGCTATTTCCCAAGATTTTGGTGCCAATTTGAATAACCTAAAAATTGCGCCTTCCAATAATCAAATCATGTATGCTTCCAGAACTTCCGTACTGTACAGAACAGAAGATGGCGGGGCTACCGATTGGGAGGTGATGACAACCCCGGCCGGAGGGATCAACTCAATTGCGATTCATCCAACCAATCCTTATAAAATTGCCGTCGCATTGGTGGGCGCTTCAAAAGTGAAAGTGTCTGATGATGGCGGTGAAACCTGGCAAGACTACCTGTTTAACTTACCAAACTTCAGTGCGTTGTGTGTTGTATGGGATGATAATGGAGAAGATGGATTGTACGTTGGAATGAATTATGGTATTTACTATATCGACAATACCTTTACAGAATGGCAGCCGTTCAACACCAATTTACCAAATGTGATCGTAAATGAATTGGAGATCAATCAAGCTGATGGAAAAATTTATGCAGGAACCTACGGAAGAGGTCTTTGGGCTTCGTACAAATATGGTTTTGAACTTGGCATAGATGACGTAGTTTCTGCTGAAACGGTACGTGTTTATCCTAATCCAACACAAGAGGTTTTGAATATTGTATATCCCGGTGCTCTGGATACAGATTTACGGGTATATGATATCACCGGAAAACTCATGATATATCAGTCCGACGTTGACTTTAACGAGAATACCACCTTGGATGTGAGTCACCTTCCATCGGGAATCTATTTCCTTAGAATGAGCAGTGGAAAAGGAGTTGCTACAAAGAAATTTGTAAAGAATTAAAATAGATACAACGATTTTTGAAAGCCTCGGAAAATACAATTTCTGAGGCTTTTTTGTTATCTTTCACCCAAGAATTGCCCTATGGAATTTTCATCGAAATTGTTAGAAAATGCCGTCAATGAAATGTCCCAACTGCCAGGAATTGGTAAACGGACAGCCCTGCGATTGGTACTTCATTTATTGCGCCAGCCCAGCGATCATACCGGTCGGCTCGCCAAAAGTTTGACACAGCTTCGTGAAGACATTCAATTCTGTGAAAGTTGCCATAATATTTCCGACACCCCCCGTTGTGAAATCTG
>CAZOSF010000014.1:17277-30181 GCA_964582415.1 uncultured Alteromonas sp. | reverse complement strand
ACCAACTTTTATATTTTCAAACAACTGGAGGGTATGGAAGTGGTTATTACCACCATTGCCCGTGGTATTGCAGTTGGAGATGAGTTGGAATATGCAGATGAAATTACTCTGGGTAGAAGTATTATCAATCGCATCCCCTTCGAAAGTTCCCTTAAAAGTTCGTAGTCTTGAAGCTCTCTGTTATCATCCTGAACTATAATGTTCGCTATTTTCTGGAGCAATGTTTGTTGAGTGTGGAACGTGCCCTTTCCGATATTTCATCGGAAATTATCGTAGTCGATAACGCCTCTAGTGACGATAGTTCGGAGTTCATTCCCAAGGCGTTTCCCAATGTGCGATTCATTCAAAATGTAGAAAATTTGGGTTTCAGTAGGGGAAACAATATTGGTGTAGCTGTTGCAAAGGGAGAATATATCTGTTTGTTGAACCCAGATACCGCTGTTGCCGAAGATGTTTTTCAGCATTGTTTACAATTTGCTGAGAGCAATCCTAAAATGGGGGCACTCGGCGTGCAATATGTGGATGGCACGGGACATTTTCTTCCCGAGAGTAAAAGAAATCTGCCCACTCCTTTTCGTTCCCTGATGAAAATTTTAGGGTTCACACATGGTAAAAATGGGTATTACGCCAAGCATCTTAATAGAGAATCTTTAGGGAAAGTAGACATTCTAGCAGGGGCTTTTATGTTCATGAATAAAGACCTTTACAACCGTGTAAATGGTTTGGACGAAGATTATTTCATGTATGGGGAGGATATCGATTTAAGTTATAAATTTCTGAAAGCAGGTCATCCAAATTTTTATAATGGCTTGCTGAAAATAGTGCATTATAAAGGGGAAAGCACGTTGAGGGATAAAGCCTATTACGATCGCTTTTATGGAGCGATGAACATTTTTTACAGAAAGCATTTCAGCAAGAATCTTTTGTTGAGCTTCATGGTAAGGATAGGAGTCGCTTTAACCAGAGCCATTAAGGGTACTGGGCAAGGAAGGTTAAAAGCAACAATTTATTTTGATGAGGTATGGGTGCTAACGGAAGATCTTCAGTTATTGCGTTCCCTTTCGGAACAGTGCGAGCAACCCGTTAAATCGGTTGGGCTCCGTGTTCTGGGTGAAGACGTAATAGAGCACAAACTGTTGGTGTTTGACGCGGATTATTTATCTTATAAGAATATTATCGATCTTATGATAAAACATAAAAATGGAGGAAATTCTTTTCGAATTCGACCCCCTCGATGTAATTTTATCATCGGGAGCGATAGAAGTGACGAAAAAGGAGAGGTTATGCAGCTTTATTAAATTATTCGTAATTAATATAGGGTCAATCGTCTTATTTTTGAATAATGACTAAAAATATAGGTCTATTTTAATTAATTTTGCAGACCTTAAAACAAATATCCATACGTAGCAATGGCAAAATTCGAACTGAAATTACCTAAGATGGGAGAGAGTGTTGCGGAAGCAACCATAACCAATTGGCTCAAGAATGTGGGGGATACCATTGAATTGGACGAGCCTGTATTGGAGATTGCCACGGATAAGGTGGATAGTGAGGTCCCAAGTGAGGTAGAGGGGATTTTGGTGGAACGTTTGTTCGAAATAGACGACGTGGTTCAAGTGGGCCAAACCCTTGCCATTATTGAGACAGATGCCAGTGACGCCTCTGTGGATGCCCCATCGGGATCCTCAAACACCCAAGAAAAGGTTCAGCCTGAATCCGTTGCGCAACTGGAAGCAGCCGTAACCGCTGCAAAAGAAACAACAGAGCCTCTTTTGAAGAGTTCTGGGGAACGATTCTATTCTCCGTTAGTGCGTAATATCGCTGCCACGGAAGGCATTTCTCAGGATGAATTGGATGCGGTACCAGGTTCGGGAAAAGAAGGCAGGGTGACGAAGAATGATATCATGGCCTACCTTCAAAGTCGTAAAGCTCCTGCAGCAGTACAACCCCAGCAAGTAGCAAAAGTTCAAGAAGCAGTGACTTCGGCTCCAGCTCCAAAAGGGACTACCGCGGCGCCCGTAAGTGTGAATGGAGGAGACGAAATCATCGAAATGAGCCGAATGGGAAAACTAATTTCCCATCATATGAGAGCCAGTGTAGATACCTCCGCTCATGTTCAAAGTTTTGTAGAATGTGACGTTACAAACATCTGGAATTGGAGGAATAAGGTGAAAAATGCCTTTGAAAAAAGGGAAGGGGAGAAACTTACCTTCACCCCAATCTTTATGGAAGCCGTAGCGAAGGCCTTACGCGATTTCCCAATGATGAACATCCAGGTGGATGGAGAACGCATTATCAAGAAAAAGGATATTAATCTAGGAATGGCGGCCGCATTGGAAGACGGTAACCTGATTGTACCCGTAATAAAAAAGGCCGACCAATTGAATTTGGTGGGAATGACCAAGGCAGTAAACGATCTTGCCAATAGAGCAAGAATGAATCAGTTGAAACCGGACGAAATTGCTGGTGGCACCTATACGGTAACCAATGTGGGTACTTTTGGAAGCATCATGGGAACGCCTATTATCAATCAGCCTCAGGTAGGAATATTGGCCTTAGGGGCCATTCGTAAAGTGCCTGCTGTAATCGAAACTCCAGAGGGTGATTTCATTGGTATCCGCTACAAAATGTTCCTATCACATAGTTACGACCACCGTGTGGTCAATGGAGCCCTTGGTGGACAATTCGTGAAACGTGTTGCCGACTATCTTGAGGCTTGGGATATGAATCGGGAAATCTAACCCCATTAAAATTAAATGGCCTATTTTAGCCGATATTGTTTTCCATGAAAAAATTCGGCCTTTTTGCTTGTTTACTATTTTTGGTTGTTGCCTGTGCCACCAAGCCAACTTCCGTGGTAAGCGCCGAGTTCAGCACAACCCAAAAACAGCTGATTTTATCTGGGGGAGAGGATGCCTCGATGCGTGTTTTCAAAATAAACAATCCTCAGGATAGTATTCTGTTACGCACCAAAAGTATCCCTGTCGATGTTAGAAAAAATAAGGAGATTTTGGGCCTTTTGATTGAGCGTATGAAGACTACCATGATCGACAGCGTAAACATGGGTGTTGGCATCGCAGCTCCCCAGGTGGGTGTCCTGAAACAAGTGATTGTTGTACAGCGCTTTGACAAGGAAAATTTTCCGATTGAAGGATATATTAATCCGGTGATTGTACAATATTCGAAAAGAAAGCAAACACGCAGGGAGGGCTGTCTTTCCATTCCAGGCAGAAGGGATACGTTGAGGAATCGAGCTTACGCTATTTTGCTGGAATACGATAGTTTGGATGGTACTCATCACACTGAAATGGTTGAAGATTTTACCGCGATCATCTTTCAGCACGAGATTGATCACCTAAACGGGATTCTCTATATTGACCACTTACAAGAAGAAATCAATAATTCGAAACATTGAACTAATGCAGTTGAATTTAACGAAGCCTTTATGCTTTTTTGACCTGGAAACTACTGGTGTGAATGTGGCCAGTGACCGTATTGTGGAAATTTCCATTCTTAAAGTATTTCCCAATGGTAATAAAGAAAGTTATACCTGGCGTGTGAACCCGGGGATTCCGATTCCAAAACAGGCAAGTGATGTACATGGGATCACTGATGAAATGGTTGCTAATGAGCCCCCCTTCAAGGAATTGGCTCCGAAGGTCTATGGACTGATCAAGGACAGTGACCTAGCGGGGTTTAACAGCAATCGATTCGATATCCCATTGTTGGCGGAAGAATTGTTACGTGCTGAAATCGATTTTGACCTCAAAAAAGCCCTGGCCGTGGATGTGCAGACCATTTTTCATAAAATGGAAAAGCGCACCCTTGAAGCAGCCTATAAATTTTATTGCGATAAAACCTTGGACAATGCCCACAGTGCTGAAGCCGACACATTGGCTACATATGAAGTGTTGAAAGCCCAATTGCAACGTTATGAAGAACTGGAAAACGATATTTCCTTTTTGGCCGAATTTAGTTCACATCGTGATTTCGCCGATTTTGCGGGGTTCATCGGTTATAATAAAGATGGTCAGGAAATCTTCAACTTTGGAAAATACAAAGGGTCATTGGTGGAAGATGTGTTGGAGAAAGAGCCTGGGTATTTTGGATGGCTTTTAAACGCCGATTTTCCTTTGTATACGAAGAATGTATTAACACGTGTCAAACTGCGTAAACTGAACACGAAATTTTAAGATCTGTAAATTCAAATACCCATGAAGATCATCTGTGTTGGTAGAAATTATGCCGCCCATATCGAGGAGTTGGCGAATGAGAGGCCCAAGGATCCTGTGTTGTTTATGAAAGCGGATACTTCGGTGATTTTGAAAAACAACCCTTTTATCATTCCTGAATTTTCTCAAGACATTCACTACGAGGTGGAGATTTTGGTGAAAATCAAAAAGATCGGGAAGTACATCGATCAAAAGTTCGCCCATAAATATTACGACGAAATTGGGTTGGGTGTCGATTTCACGGCACGGGACCTTCAAAGTCAGTTGAAAGAAAAAGGATTGCCTTGGGAAAAGGCGAAAGCATTCGATGGTTCCGCACTTATTGGGGACTTTCTTCCGAAGAAATCTTTCAAGGATGTGAACGATATCAATTTTTCCTTAAAACAGAACGGAAAAGTGGTTCAAGAGGGTAATACATCTTTAATGTTATGGAAAATCGATGCTTTAATCGAATATATTTCAAAATATTTCACATTAAAGATTGGAGATATTATCTTTACAGGTACGCCTTCGGGTGTAGGAAAAGTAGCACCTAACGATGTGCTCACTGGTTTCATTGAAAATCAGGAGCTTTTTTCCCTAAAAGTAAAGTGATATGAGTACCCTTTATTCAATAGATAGCCTAAAGGAGATCGCAGGAGACGATCAAGATTTTATGGCAGTAGTCGCCCAGACTTTTCTGGATGAAATCCCCCCCGATTTAAACGCTATGGTAGAGGCCGTGGAAAATGACAACCGCGAATTGGCCTACCAATTTGCTCATAAGATGAAACCCAACCTCGAAATGTTTGGAATTGATCTTATGAAGGAAATCACGTCCATCGAATCTTGGACCAAAACAGCCAAGAACAAAGCTTCGATTCAACCGGCAGTTGATAAGGTACATGAGACCTTAACAGAAGTCTTCCAAGAACTAAAAACTGATTTCAACATCTAAAGAGGATGCTCGCTGAAATTATTACCATTGGCGACGAAATTCTCATCGGGCAAATCGTCGACACCAACTCTGCATTTATTAGTAAGGAACTGAATAAAATTGGCGTGCAGGTCTATCAAATTACATCGGTTCAAGATAATCGAGAGCATATTTTAGAGGCTTTGAACGACGCTAAATCCAGAGTCGATTTAATTCTGGTTACCGGGGGTTTGGGGCCTACCAAAGATGATATCACTAAACAATGCTTTTGTGAATTTCTGGATGATCATTTGGTGGAAAACCAACCCACTCGAAAGCAGGTAGAACACTTATTCCGACACTATTTTAAAAAGGAACCTACAGCTTTAAATTATGCGCAAGCCATGGTGCCATCGAAAGCCCATGTTTTTGTGAACCAACACGGTACCGCACCTGGTATGTGGATGGAAAAGGAAGGGAAGGTATTTGTATCCATGCCCGGGGTTCCCTATGAAATGAAACGCTTGCTTACCGAGCAGGTGTTGCCCAAGGTGGTCACTCATTTTCATACCCCGTTTATTTATCATAAAACACTTCTTACGTATGGCATGGGCGAAAGTGCTATTGCAGAACGTTTGGACGCCTGGGAGGATGCCTTGCCCAAACACATCAAATTGGCCTATTTGCCCAACTTGGGTAGGGTCCGGCTGCGATTGTCTTCCAAAGGGGTCGATGAGGTAAAACTTCACGAGGAAGTCGATGCTAAAATGGAAGAGCTGCAGGTACTATTGAAGGATATTGCCATCGGGTTCGAAGAGACCACCAACGTAGTCCTGCAAATTGGGGCACTCTTGGAAAAGGCCAACCAAACTTTGAGCGTGGTGGAGAGCTGTACAGGAGGCTCCATTGCAGAGGAGATTACCAGAAATGCAGGGGTGTCCAACTTTTTTCGCGGCGGACTAGTGCCGTATGCAACGGAACTCAAGACGTCCATCCTAGGGGTAGATGCAGATTTGATAAAAGAACGTACCGTGGTTAGTTTGCCTGTGGCAGAAGCTATGGCCGAAAGGGCCAATGTGCTTTTCCAAACCAACTATGCCATCGCCACTACGGGTATTGCTGGACCTACCAAAGGAGATGGGGAAGATGAGGTGGGAACGGTATGTATTGCCATTGCTGGGCCTAACGGAACCATATCGGAAAAGTTCCTCTTCGGAAAGGCTAGAGAACGGGTCATTGGGAAAAGCGTAAACAAGGCCTTTGAAATGCTGCTAAAAGAAATTTCAAAAAACTGAAATTCTTTTGTTGGTGGACACAATTAATTTTTTTAAATTTGCACCCTGTTTAAAAATTACTAACAAAAATTAGGTTATGTCAAGAGTTTGTGAGCTGACCGGAAAGAAGGCGATGACTGGGAATAACGTATCCCACTCAATGAACAAGACCAAGCGTAAATTCGACGCTAATTTGGTTAAGAAGCGCTTCTATATTCCAGAGGAAGATAAGTGGATTACCTTGAAGGTATCTACCAAAGCGTTGAAGACGATCAACAAAAAAGGAATTTCGGCAGTTATCAAAGAAGCTCGTGAAAAGGGCTACTTGACTAAATAATTGCATAACCCGTAACGACTATTGCAATGGCTAAAAAAGGAAACAGAGTACAGGTAATCTTAGAGTGTACAGAGCATAAGGAGAGTGGAATGCCAGGTACTTCCCGTTACATTACCACTAAGAACAAGAAAAACACTCCAGATAGAATGGAATTGAAGAAATTCAACCCTATCTTGAAGAGAATGACCATTCACAAAGAAATTAAATAATAAAGCGTCATGGCAAAGAAATCGGTAGCAACCCTTCAAACAGGATCTAAGCGTCTCACCAAAGCGATCAAAATGGTGAAATCTGAGAAATCAGGCGCTTATACATTTGTGGAAGCCATCATGGCTCCTGAATTGGTAAACGATTGGTTGAACAAGAAATAGTCAACCTCATAATATATACGAAAAGCCACTTTTTTACGAAGGTGGCTTTTTGTATTTTTGGCGTTCCCCTGTAGCGTGCTTACGCTTTGCTCCAGAGGGCGCGCTTTCGCCGTTATGCGATAACTTGGCTCAATCGCTAACGCAGTGTTAACTAAACAATAGACTCACATGAGTTTTTTCAAAAAAATATTTTCAAAAGAGAAAAAGGAAACCTTGGACAAAGGATTGGAGAAATCCAAAACTTCCTTTTTCGACAAACTTTCCAAAGCTGTTGCGGGAAAAAGCAAGGTAGACGATGATGTTCTGGACAACTTAGAAGAAGTATTGGTAAGTAGTGATGTTGGAGTACAAACTACCTTGAAGATCATCGAGCGTATCGAAGAACGCGTTGCCCGAGATAAATATCTGGGCACCGACGAACTTAATCAAATACTTCGGGAAGAAATCGCGGGATTACTAAGTGAAACCAACATAGGGGAAGCTACTGAGTTTACGGTTCCTGCAAATAAAAAACCCTACGTCATTATGGTGGTAGGGGTTAACGGTGTAGGGAAAACCACGACCATTGGAAAATTGGCTTATCAATTCAAAAAGCAAGGTAAGAAAGTGGTGTTGGGAGCTGCCGATACTTTCCGTGCAGCTGCCATCGATCAATTGCAAATTTGGGCAGATCGTACCGACGTTCCCATCGTTCGGCAGAATATGGGAAGTGATCCCGCCAGTGTGGCTTTCGATACGCTTCAGAGTGCCGTGAACCAGGATGCCGATGTAGTTATTGTTGATACGGCAGGCCGACTGCACAACAAGGTAAACTTGATGAACGAGCTCACTAAAATCAAACGAGTGATGCAGAAAGTTGTGGAAGACGCTCCGCATGAGGTACTTCTTGTTCTGGATGGCTCGACGGGTCAAAATGCCTTTGAACAAGCCAAACAGTTCACGGCCGCCACTGAGGTGAATGCGCTTGCGGTGACAAAACTGGATGGAACTGCTAAAGGAGGTGTGGTGATAGGCATTAGTGATCAGTTCCAAATTCCTGTAAAATACATTGGGGTAGGAGAAGGCATTGAAGACTTGCAGGTTTTCAATAAGTTCGAGTTTGTGGATTCGTTTTTTAATTAAATTCGCTTATTGTTATTGTAAGCATATATGATTCACCCTCATACCGAGTTGAAATTCATCAACTCCGAGGTGGGCTACGGAGTGGTAGCCACTCAATTGATTCCGGCGGGAACCATTACCTGGGTAATGGATCATCTTGATCGTGAGTTTACTCCCAAACAATTTCAAAAAATGAGTTCGGTATACCAGGAAATCCTGGAAACCTACACCTTTCGAACCAATAATGGCAATTTAGTGCTCTGTTGGGACCATGGTCGATTTGTGAACCATAGTTTTAAATCGAATTGCATTTCCACCGCCTATGATTTCGAAATTGCAGTTCGTGATATTCAGGTTGGGGAACAGCTTACCGACGATTATGGGTATTTAAATATCACCGAACCGTTTCGGGCCATCAATGAAGGAACCCGTCGAAAAACGGTCTTTCCAGACGATCTCAAGAAATACCATAAAATGTGGGACAAGCAGCTGGAGGAAAACTTTCCCAAAATCCCTAAAGTTGTCCAGCCGTTGATGCCGCTGTTGCCAAAGGCTACTTCCAAAGAGATACAATCCGTCCTATCCGGTAAAAAACCTCTGGCTTCCATCTTCGAATTATATTACAATCCTCACGAATAGGGGTTCCATAATATTCGAGTATCTTTGTGCCCTTAATCGAAGAATGGTATGAGAACCAAAAGTCTTAAGAAAAATAAGATCAATGTCGTCACTTTGGGATGCTCCAAAAATGTGTACGATAGTGAAGTCCTTATGGGCCAACTGAAGGCCAATAATAAAGAAGTGGTCCATGAGGAAGAAGGAAATATTGTGGTAATCAATACCTGCGGTTTTATCGCCAATGCCAAGGAGGAGAGTGTGAATACTATTCTGGAGTTTGTTCAGAAAAAGGAAGAGGGATTGGTAGATAAGGTTTTTGTTACTGGATGTCTATCAGAACGTTACAAACCCGACCTTCAAAAGGAAATTCCCGATGTAGACGAATATTTTGGCACTACAGAATTACCCAATTTATTGAAAGCCCTCGGAGCCGATTATAAGCATGAACTCATAGGGGAACGCCTCACTACCACTCCAAAAAATTATGCCTATTTAAAGATTGCTGAAGGTTGCGACCGACCTTGCTCTTTCTGTGCTATTCCATTGATGAGGGGCAAGCACCGAAGCACTCCGATCGAGGATTTGGTAGTGGAGGCCGAGAAGTTGGCAGCCAATGGGGTGAAGGAATTAATTCTTATTGCTCAGGATCTCACCTATTATGGATTGGACCTTTATAAGAAGAGGGAATTGGCGCGTTTACTTAAAGCATTGGTGCGCGTAGATGGGATTGAATGGATTCGGTTGCATTATGCTTTTCCAACGGGCTTTCCAACAGATGTGTTGGACGTCATTCGTGAAGAACCGAAAGTTTGTAATTATATCGACATACCTCTTCAGCATATTTCCGACAGTATTTTGAAATCCATGCGTCGCGGTACCACCTACGAAAAAACGACCCGACTGTTGAAAGAATTCCGCGAGGCCGTACCTGGTATGGCTATTAGAACGACTTTGATTGTTGGATACCCGGGTGAAACAGAAGAAGACTTTCAAATTCTGAAAGATTGGGTTCAAGAAATGCGATTTGAACGTTTGGGGTGCTTTACCTATTCTCATGAAGAAAATACCCATGCCTACCTATTGGAGGATGACGTACCAGAGGAGGTGAAAGAGGCGCGTGCCAATGAAATCATGGAGCTACAGGCACAGATTTCTTGGGAATTGAATCAAGAAAAGGTGGGAAAGACCTTCAAAGTAATTATCGATAGAAAAGAAGGTAATTATTATGTAGGCCGCACCGAATTTGATAGTCCAGATGTGGACAATGAGGTGTTGATTAACGCCGAATCTGGGTATCTGCGAACAGGAGATTTTTATCACGTGACAATCGTCGATGCTACGGAATTTGACTTGTATGCCGAAGTGAAGGCATGAAACCCTACGCTCCCATACTGATACTATTATTGCTGTTGGGTTGTAAAAAACCGGGCCAACGGGTGCAGATCCACGAACGGGGAGCAGCCGTTGTAGGCCTTCCAAATCCATCTTCCGTGAATAGTTCCCTCCCGAGATTATACAAGGGGGGGCAAAATCTCTACTTGAGTTGGGTTTCTAAAAAGGATACCCTTAATTATTTGCAAGTAAACCGATTTGATGGTGTCGAGTGGCTTCATACCGATACCCTACTTTCTGGAACCGATTGGTTTGTGAATTGGGCAGATTTTCCTCAAATCTGTGAGAATAACGATTATCTCCTTAGCAGCTATCTCAAAAAATCAGCTTCAGGCACTTATACCTACGATATTCGACTGAATCATTTCAATCCAAAATCTGCGGAATGGAAAAGGGATTATCGCTTGAATACCGATGGTACAGAAAGTGAACATGGATTTGTATCAATGCAGCCCTATGGTGAAAATGGTTTTTTTGTGAGTTGGTTGGATGGTCGAAATACTTCAGGGGAACATGAACATTCACACTCCGGAGCAGGAGCCATGACCCTAAGAGGAGCTTTTATCGATTCACTCGGAACAGTATATCAAGAAACCGAATTGGATTCCAGGGTTTGTGATTGTTGTAATACCGCCAGTACAGTTACTGCTGATGGGATTTTGGTGGCCTATCGCAATAGAACCGAATCGGAAATTCGAGATATATCGGTCATCCGATATGGCGATGGGAATTGGAAGGAACCAATAGTGCTGGGAAATGATCAATGGGAAATCGCTGGATGTCCCGTGAATGGCCCGGGAATAGACTCCTTTGGAAACGCTACCGCGGTAGCTTGGTTTTCTGGAGCGAAGGAAACACCAAAAGTACAAATCGCCTTTTCTGAAGATGGAGGAAGGAGCTTTGGACTGCCTATTAGGGTAGATTCAGGTAACGCCATTGGAAGGGTGGATATCGTGATGCTCAGCAAATCGGAAGCCGCTGTAAGTTGGATGGAACCAGAAGGGGAGGAAACAGTAATTCGAGTGAGAAAAATATCAAGTTCCGGTACGCTAGGGATGCCAATTACCTTGTCGAAAACCGCTATTGAAAGGGCCAGTGGCTTTCCCCAGATGGAAGTCTTTTATAGCAGGCTCTATTTTGCATGGACCCATATAGATAATGGGAAATCTGAAATTAGAACGGCTTCTGTATCTTTGGAGTCACTCTAATGGAACTCCAAACCTGAAAACAGTACTCATCATAGGCCATACTTTTCCTGAGCCCAATACGACGGCGGCAGGAACCCGTATGATGCAACTTATAAAGTTGTTTCATGATATGGGAATGAAGTTGTTTTTTGGTTCCACAGCTACAACAACAGAATATTCGGAAGATTTAAAGGCGTATGGACTAACGATCATCCCTCTAGCATTGAATAGTTCTTCCTTTGACACCCTATTGCAAACGATTCATCCCGATATATTGGTATTCGATCGTTTTATGACCGAGGAGCAATTCGGTTGGCGTGTTCGGGAAGTATGTCCCGATGCTATCACGATTTTAGATACGGAAGACCTACATTTCTTAAGGAAAGCGCGAGAGACAGCCTTTTTATTAGGCGGCGAATTGGACCTCTTTACCCCAGAGGCCCAAAGAGAGTTAGCAAGTATCTTAAGGTGTGATTTGAGTTTGATTATTTCACAGGCAGAGTTGCATCTATTAAGGAATACCTTTGGCATTTCCGACGAAAAGTTGATGTATCTACCCATATTTATCGATAGAATTGTAAATGATGCATGGCCAGGATATGAGGACCGAAGGCATTTTGTAATACTGGGGAATTTTATGCATGCCCCAAACAAGGATGCTATTCGTTGGTTGAAAACCTCACTTTGGGTGCCCATACGAAAGCGTTTGCCAATGGCTGAATGCCACATCTACGGTGCCTATTTACCAAAAGAGATCCAGTCATTCCACAATCCTGATACGGGTTTTCTGGTAAAAGGCTGGGTTGCGCAAAAGGATACGGTGCTTGAAAACGCTCGAGTAGTTTTGGCACCCTTGCGATTTGGAGCGGGGCTAAAGGGGAAGGTGTTGGATGGGTTGGCCCATGGTACCCCAGTTGTGACCACGGAAATTGGAGCCGAGGGAATTCTGGGAAGGTATCCATATGAGGGCGTTTGTGACGCGGACGAACGGGATATTATTGAGAAGGCAGTATCGATTTACTCCGAAAAGGAGCTATGGGAACGCCTACAAAAACAAGGGCTGGACATACTAAAGGGACGGTTTTCAAAACACATTTTTGAGGCCGTATTTTCGAATAAGATAACAGAGCTGATTCCTTGCTTACAGGAGCACAGAAGAAAACATTTTTTAGGACAGATCCTGCATCATGAAAGCCTTCAGTCGAAAAAGTATCTCAGTAAATGGATTGAATTAAAAAACAAAAACTAACGGCTGGTATAGGGTTTTGCTAAATCCACTTCGGCTGCGATGTATCCAAAAGAGGCCCAATCGGTGCCGGAAATAATTTTTTCGAAAATCTCTCGCCCTTTCGTTGGATTTCCATTGTAGAGGATATAATTCCCAACAGCATACGCCAGAGCCGAATTATCTGGAGTCCCTTCAGCATCGGGATTATAGAGATCATTTTGTGATAATTCTCCCTTATAGAACAAACAGGCTTTGTGATATGCCTTGTT
>CAZOSF010000014.1:0-17177 GCA_964582415.1 uncultured Alteromonas sp. | reverse complement strand
TTGGGCATTCCGTCTTCTTCAATTTTATTGGCTTTTCCTTCAATGAGATCAGCTGCCAATGATAGATCTGCGATGGCCTTATCAAATGCTCGTAGGGTAATGTATCGATGTCCGCGATGTCGCAACAAACGGGCTTTTTCATCAAACGTTTCCAACCCCTTCGTGTATATTCCAATAGCCTTTCGATAATCACCGCTATATGCTGCAAAACGACCGTACCAAATAAGAGCATCCAAACTGTCTGGAAACTTTTCATAGGTTTCCTTTTTTGCTTCATATTTTTCCAGCAATCCATCATCTGTAGCCGTAGACCAAAGCGTATCACCTAATGCGCTTACCGCTTGAAAGGATCTAATAGAAGTAGGTTCTGTAGACTCCTTTTTGGAATTACAAGAAATCAAACTCATTACAATTAAAAGGGAGAGGATATTTTTCATGGATTCAAAAATAAAACAATTGAAAGGAAAACGATAAAGGGAAAGGGCAAACAAATTTCAGGGAGGTAAAAGCGTCCTTTTATCGCTCAAAATATAGAGTACACCGAAGTTTTATCGGAAAAACATTGAATGTAGGAAAAATACTGTTAAAAATTTGCTAAGCTACTGCTTTTGAGCTAGTTTTGATTCATGCCCTAGCTCTAAAAAACCTACTTCTGCAGTAAAATGTTAGATATGGAAAGAGCATTGAATTATCCGTTTCAACGGAAATCGGAAAACTTTTTGGAGTGGTTGCATAGCACCGTAAAATCTGAAAAGTACTTTGAGGTAGATTCTATAATTGTTACCCCTGAAATAGCCAAAACAATTTGATATCGGGAAAACTACTTTGTAAAAGTTGTTAATAGAAGTTTCATTTACTACAGGGGAGTAGTCTGTGAAATGTAGTTTGTTGAAAAGCCAAGGGACGGGACATCCACTTGGCTTTTTGCTTTTCCAAAAAGAATCAATCCAACATCCAAACGTTCGAATTAACCAAAAATAGGCTGTTGACGAAAAATAGCTTTCCATTTTCCCAAAAGGATCGGAAGAGGACGTCATCCACAAAATAAACAATACTTCCTTCGCCCATTCTTGCCTCTCCAAAAACAAGGGAGTTTTTCAATCCTGCTTTTGCGTCGGCACCTGAGAATCCAGAAACACTAACGGCATCCCCGTTTATATACCCCACATTATATCCTTTTTCCAATAATTGATAAGAATCATTCCCGAGTTTCAGACTGAAATAAGTGTCATCATAACCAAAGGCCATAGGGTGCGTAGGATCTAAGGTTACCTTGTAAATACTTCCGGTGATAAAGTCTTTTACACTATGGCGCTCTCTTTGTCCGTAAGGGATGAGGTTTCCTTTTTCCGCTCCTTCCTCTTCTTTTTTGTCGTTCTTTTTCAAATCGAAACCATCCTTACCTTCAAAGGTGCGTAGGGCATTATCGATGGCAACAACCTTTCCACCATCACGAATCCAACCTTTTAGATCATTCAAAACAGAATCATTGAATAACCTGTTGTACCAACCACTGGGCAATACTAATACGTCGATCTTGTCGAGTATGTCGACAGAAAAATCGTCGGTATCGATAGAAGTAATAGGGTATTTCAATTGAGATTCCATAAAATGCCAGATGGTTCCATAACTTAAGGAAGACACTCCTTTACCACGTAAAACAGCAATGCGGTTTTTATTGATAATCTTTACGTCGTAGGAACCGAAATCGGTTCCATTATCGCTAAATGAAGTCGCGGAGGCATACAAAGTTCGCCCGTGCTGGTTAGCGATTTTTGTTACAACCTCAGTAAAATCGTTTCGATTTCTATTATCGCTTTTGGTGATGATCAAGCTGCCTTGATCGAACGACTGTCCGTTTATTTTTAGGGGTTTTTCACTAAACCGAACCTTGATGTCCGATGTCAAAAGTTCGGCTAAAAATGCGGCATCATACATGCTGTTCCAAGAAACGATATAACCTGCCAAAGATTCCCTAGGAGCTACCTGATTGATTGTCCTCATGTGTGGATTGCTTCCTGTGGCATTCACCAAAGCAGTGGATGCAATACATTCCAATCCGTAGGCATAGGGGATGCTCCATGCTGTGATATCATAGGTCAGCGGCTCTGTTAACTTTGCATCTTGTTCGAAAAGTACCTTCACCATTTTCCCTTTGGGTTGATTGGTGCTAACCACCAAGGCTCCCTGGGCATCCATTTTGGCTGCTTTGTTTTCCTGGAAGCTATGTCCAACAACCGTTCCGCCAGTCGAAAATCCATACTTTATTTCATGTCGATCCAATAGCTTGGTCAAGGCGTCGATATTATCTTGATTCCCTTTCAGAATATAGCTTTTGTATTTCAAATCTCCTGTATGGAAAAACTTCTTGAACTCTTGGTTTAGTTTCTTGGCATTCATCGAGGAGATTTCCACTGTAGATAATCCAGTGGTGGTGTGGTGAGCCACACGATCTTTCAGTGTTAGCTCATACCCCTCGTCGGTGTTAATACCAAGTCCCGCCCGACCATGCCCTGCCTGCTCATAGGTCATTCCAATAGCTCCCAAGTAGGTGGGATAAGTATCCCCATAACTAGGGTACAATAAATCGAATGACTGTCTGGTAAAAAACAACCATCCTTCCCTGTCAAAATATTTCGCGTGATTCTTTCCTATTTGAACTTGGAAGTCTCTTTGCCAAGGAGTTATCACTTCATGATAAGGCTCTGCGGCCGGCGCAAAATAATAAGGTTCGTTGATCCCTTGCTCATGAAAGTCGACATGAATATGAGGAAGCCATTTGTTGTAAATGGTTAAGCGTTGCTGACTTTCCACTTGGGTAGCCCATGCCCAATCCCGGTTCAAGTCGAATAGGTAGTGATTGGGTCTTCCCCCCGGCCAAGGTTCACTGTGTTCTGCAGCAAGTTGGGACGGATTGTAAGGCGTTGCTTTAACTTGATTATACCAATTGGCATAGCGATCCCGACCATCGGGATTGATGCAGGGATCGATAATGACCACCGTATTCTCCAACCATGACTTTTTCGTGGTGATCAATTCGTACAAGGTAACCATGGCGGCTTCCAAGGAAGAAGCCTCATTTCCATGTACATTATAGCTCAACCATACAATGGCAACCTCAGGACTAGCATCCCCTGGTAAAATACCTGCTTGTTTAAGATTGTTGGTTCGTATTTCTTCGATTTTGGAGAGATTTGCCGGCGTTGATACAATGGCATAAGTAAGGGGCCGTCGCTCGTTGGTTCTCCCGTACTCATGATACGTTACCCAATCCGACTGGGAGGCTACGTGTTCGAAGTAGCGCACCACATCGGCGTGTCTAGAAAAAACGGTGCCTATTTCATATCCAAGGAATTCGGATGGTGAGGAAACCTGCCCCACAACGAGGGTGGTGAACAAGAAAAGAATGGGAAAGAGGATTTTTTTCATCGGGTATTGTTATAAGGTGGCTAAAGATAGAAAAAGCCCACTTCACTTTTTAACATTAACGTAACTTTAGAGAACTAAAAAAGGAAACTATGTATTTTTGTGTAGTTTTTTCAACCATCGATGACGGCCAAACAACTACTTCCCATACCTGAGACCCATTCTTTTTCAAAGCTGATGTGCGACTATGTGGGAGGTGCCAGTGCACCACGCCCCTTTTTCCATCGGTATCCCAGCCTTGAGAATTTCAAAGCGCAATTAGAAGAGAAAGGAGCGCAATTTGATGCAGCATCCCGAGATCTTTTGGTTCGCCAGTTACGGCATCAGTATCGTTGTTGTGAAACTTCTAATGCTACTTTAGAAAATATTGAATCTCTAAGAGATAGAAATACTTTTACCATTACTACGGGCCACCAGTTAAATCTCTTCACCGGGCCTTTGTATTTTCTGTACAAGATTTATTCTACTATCAACCTCTGCGAAGCGCTTAGTCGAGCGTATTCAGACTATCACTTTGTTCCCGTATACTGGATGGCGACAGAGGATCATGATTTTGAGGAAATCAATTATTTTAATTTTCATGGTAAGAAGGTAAATTGGGAGAGAGCGAGTGGCGGTCCGGTTGGACGGCTTTCGACCAATGGATTAGAGGAAGTGCTAGCTACCTTAAAGGTAGAATGGGGAAAAAGTGAGAATGCCCAAAAGTTGCTTCAATTGTTCGAAGCCTCTTATTTGAAGCACGAAAATCTCGCTGATGCAACCCGGTATCTTGGTAATGAATTGTTTCAGGAATACGGATTGGTGATCGTGGATGGAGATGATCCTCAGTTAAAGAAAGCGTTTGTACCGATTGTGAAGCGGGAATTGTCTGGGGGAGCCTCCCATCAAGAAATAACGGAAACCACTTCTCGTCTTCAGAAGGCAGGCTATCCACAACAGGTTTTTCCGCGAGAGATCAATTTATTTTATATCGAAGAGGGTATTCGTGAACGTATTATCGAACGCCATCACAAATTCTATGTCAACGGCACCGAAAAAGTATTTTCCCAGGAAGAATTATTTGAAATCGTGGATACCCATCCCGAACGATTTTCTCCCAATGCCTTGCTTCGTCCCCTATATCAAGAAATACTGTTACCCAACCTTTGTTATATCGGTGGCGGGGGTGAGTTGGCCTATTGGTTTCAGTTGAAGGATTATTTCGCATCGGTACAGGTGCCTTTTCCTATGCTGTTGCTTCGGAATTCAGTGCTGCTTATACCGGAAAAGGTGAAGGAAAAAATAGACAAAATGGAGGTGCCGGTTGAGAAACTCTTCTTAAAGCCTCATGAATTGAAAACCTGGTACACCAAAAAGGTATCGGAAATTCAAATCGATTTCAGTGAGCAGAAGTCTTTCCTACAGCGGCAGTTCGAGGATTTATATACCCTTGCAGTGCAAACCGATGCTTCCTTTTTAGGGGCAGTAGCGGCCCAAGAAAAGAAGCAGCTTAACGGCTTGGATCACCTCGAGAAACGATTATTAAAAGCACAGAAACGGAAGTTGGTGGATGTATTGGAACGACTATCGGCAATACAAACCGAGTTGTTCCCTAAGAGTAGTTTGCAGGAACGTGTACATAACTTTTCAGAATGGTATCTGGAATATGGAGAGGAGCTGCTCAGGGTACTAAAAAACGAATTAGATCCGTTGCATCCGGATTTTACAATACTCGAAATCTCCTAAGAAAAAATTAAGGGTTTAGTTGACCTGAACCTAAAAAAGAAACTATTTTTGCCCATGCAAAACAACGTCCTCATTCTCGATTTTGGTTCGCAGTACACCCAGCTTATCGCAAGAAGGGTTCGTGAATTGAATATATACTGCGAAATCCATCCGTATCACAAGGTTCCAGAAGATTTATCCTCTTACAAAGCAGTAATTTTATCCGGAAGTCCATTCTCAGTTCGCGCGGAAGATGCCCCGCATCCCGACCTCTCGAATATCAAAGGAAAGCTTCCCTTATTGGGCGTTTGCTATGGTGCCCAGTACCTGGCCCACTTTAATGGGGGAAGTGTGGAACCCTCCAACATTCGAGAATATGGAAGGGCTAAGTTGAATACGATTAACAAAGGCTGCTCCCTTTTTATGGGCATTCCAGAGGGAACCCAAGTTTGGATGAGTCACAGCGATACGATTGCCCATCTTCCTGAAAATGCGCATCGTTTGGCAAGTACCGACGATGTGGCAAATGCGGCCTATCAATTCGATGGTGAACAAACCTACGCTATCCAATTCCACCCAGAAGTATATCACAGTACGCATGGGAAGCAGTTGTTGGAGAATTTCTTGATCAATATCGCGGGAATCAAACCTACTTGGACACCGGCGGCATTTGTGGATACGACGGTACATGATTTAAAAACGAAGCTGAAAGGCGATAAGGTCGTTCTTGGATTGAGTGGTGGAGTGGATTCTACTGTGGCTGCCGTTCTGTTGAATAGAGCCATCGGTAAAAACCTCTATTGTATCTTCGTAAACAACGGACTTTTACGAAAGAATGAATTCCAGAATGTATTGGATCAATACAAGCATATGGGATTGAATGTGAAGGGGGTAGACGCTTCGGCACGTTTCTTGAAAGCATTGGAAGGGATCAGTGATCCGGAAGAAAAACGTAAGGCCATCGGTCGTGTGTTTATTGAAGTGTTTGATGATGAAGCGCATTTGGTAGAAAATGTAGACTGGCTGGCACAAGGAACTATTTATCCGGACGTTATTGAAAGCGTATCCGTGAATGGACCTTCGGTAACCATCAAATCCCATCACAATGTGGGAGGATTGCCAGACTTTATGAAATTGAAGGTGGTGGAGCCTCTCCGTATGTTGTTTAAAGATGAAGTGCGTAGGGTCGGTGCCGAATTGGGAATCGATCCCGAACTTTTGGGAAGGCATCCTTTTCCAGGTCCAGGCTTGGCGATTCGAATTCTTGGAGACATTACCGAGGAGAAAGTGCGTATCCTTCAAGAGGTAGATCATGTATTTATTGAAGGATTGAAAAAATGGAAACTATACGACCATGTATGGCAAGCTGGAGCTATTTTGCTTCCGGTTCAGAGTGTTGGGGTTATGGGGGATGAAAGAACCTATGAACGAGTAGTGGCGTTGCGGGCCGTGGAAAGTACCGATGGAATGACGGCCGATTGGGTAAATTTACCGTATGAATTCCTTCAGGAAACCTCAAATTATATAATAAATCGGGTGAAAGGCGTTAATAGAGTGGTATACGATATCAGTTCCAAACCGCCTGCGACCATAGAATGGGAATAAAAACCGAATAAAACCAAACTATTTGAAGCACCTACTTGTCATACTCAGTTTCTTTCTCTTCAGCCAATCCTTTGCTTGGGCTGCCTCGGAACAAGAGACCTATAAAAGTCATACCGTCCAAAAAGGGGAAACTGTTTATAGTATAGCACAACAATACAATGTTTCTGAAGAGGCAATCTACCGCTTAAATCCGGATGCTCGTAAAGGCATCAGTGAAAATAGCCTGCTAATAATACCTACTTCAAACAATCAACTGAAAGTTGTGGGGTATGTTACGCACAAGGTGAAACGCAAAGAAACCCTGTATGGTATCGCTAAGAAATATGGTGTCACTGTCGATGATATAAAAAAATATAATAAGTTCCTGTATTCCAGGAAACTGGATAAGGGTGACAAACTTCAAATTCCCAAGTTTGAAAAAGTAAAAGTTGTGATTGAAAAAAAGGATCCAGAGGAAACTTCTGAGGATAACCAAAAGACACAACTTCACGAAGTGCAACCAAAGGAAACGCTTTATGGGATAGCACGAAAATATGGTATCTCAATAGCCGATCTGAAAGTATTGAATCCAAATTTGGAAGAGAATTTGCCCATAGGTACCCAATTGGTGGTACCCATGAATTCGGTAACCGATTCGGCGGCGATAGAGGAAGATCAGTATGATTTTTATGAAGTTCAGCCAAAAGAAGGGTTTTATCGTTTGAAAGTAAAATTGGGTCTTTCCGAGGAACAAATTGTTGCATTGAATCCCTACGCTAAAGACGGGTTGAAGGAAGGAATGATTATAAAAATCCCCAAGGAGGTTGCTTCCCAATTAAAGTTCAATGCCAATAAAATCGATTTATCTGGAAGTATCTCCAATCCTGACACCAAGAAAATAGCGGTCATGCTTCCTTTTCAGCTACAGCATGTAAACACAGATTCCCTAGACGTCAATAAGGAGTTATTACAAAACAATAGAACCTTGCGCATTTCCTTGGATTTCTACAGCGGAGTATTGATGGCAGCAGAATTTGCAAAGGAAAAAGGAATTTCAGTCGACCTTTCTGTATTCGATACCGAGGGTAGTTCATCGAAATTGTCCCATATCTTAAATTCAAATGATTTCTCCAAGATGGATGCTGTAATTGGCCCTCTGGTGAGTAAAAACGTAGAACGTGCAGCCTCCTTTCTTAAAAGTGATAATGTTCCAGTAATTTCTCCATTGAGCAATCGTAACATTAAGCTTACCTCAAACTTGGTACAAACCTTGCCGGACGAAGCGTTGCTCGCTGAGGCGATGATAGCGTTTCTTAAGGATTCCGCAAGGGGGAAAGAGGTATTGATTATCGGGGATGCCAAGAGTTCCTCGAAAGCTAAAGTCGTTGAAGCACTACCTTATGCGAAAGTACTTACCCCTAGAGAAAAAGGTTTCCTTTTTGTGTCCGATATTCAAGGGAAATTGATAAATGAGACAGAGAATTGGGTTATACTGGAGTCAACCAATCCTATAACAATAAGTAATGTTGTCGGAATACTGAACGGATTGCCAGAAACCTATCAGATTCGATTGTTCACAACCGATAAAAATGAAAATTTCGAATACGATGATATTTCTAACGTTCACTTAGCGAAACTGCAGTTCACTTTCCCGTCAGTGAGTAAGTCGTACGATTTGGACGAAAAGCAGGCCTTTCCAATTAGTTATAAAGAAATTTACGGTGTTTTTCCAAATCGCTATGCTGTAAGAGGGTTCGATGTGACCTATGATATATTGCTGCGTTTGGCGAACGCTGATTCCCTTTACGACGGATTGGAAATGGAAGGTGAAACGGAGTATTTAGAGAACAAATTTATGTACGACAAGAAGTTGTTTTCGGGATACACAAACCAAGCATTTTATATTCTTAAATACAACTCAGAACTACATTTCGACATAGTAAGATAATGAGCACTTCAAAAGTTACGTATTTAGGCAATCTCAGAACAGAAAACCAACATCTGAAGTCCGGGGCAACTTATATAACAGACGCTCCCACAGACAATCGCGGTAAGGGAGAGGCTTTTTCACCAACCGATACGGTGGCCACGGGTCTTGCCAACTGCATGCTTACCACAATGGGCATCAAGGCAAATGATTTGGGTATTTCGATGGATGGTGCTACTGCTGAAGTTACCAAGATCATGGCAGCGGATCCCAGGCGCATTGCACGTATTGAAATTGAGATGCACCTTCCACAAGCCATTGATGAAAAATATCGTGTCATTTTAGAAAATACTGCCAGAACTTGTCCAGTCGAACAGAGTCTCCATCCTGATATCTTGCGGGACCTGAAAATGTATTGGGATTTGTAAGTACTTGATTTTCTTTCAATAAATTGTTCGATATTGCGTTTGTAATGCTATGAAAGCAATCCTAGTCGCTATTTTTATTGGTTTTCTTTTGAGCCCTTCCATAACCGAAGAGGAGAAAATCGCTTGGCAAGAAAATAGAAAGTTGCGTTGGGAAGATTTTCGCGGTATTCCCAATCGCGCCGATTCCTATGTAGCCAGTACCAATTCTGGGATTTCATTTTCTTTTTCACTTAAGGAGTCGGAGAAAGGAGTTGAGGTAGACTATACCGTTCAGAGCAATTTTTATCCAGACCTTTCCTGGTATCGACCGGATCGTGTGAATGAATATATTCTTCTGCATGAGCAAACTCACTTCGATATCAGCGAACTCTTCGCACGTAAACTTCGCATGAAACTGGAAAGCATCGAAGATCTTTCCAAATTCAAGGAATTATCCGAGAAATACTACAATGAAATTGAATTCCAAAGACGACAGATGCAGCGGGATTATGATGCCGAAAGTGACCACAGCAATGTCGAATCTAAAGAATATGAGTGGCGCGAATTTGTTGCTTCAGAATTGAACACCTATGCCCCTTGGAAATAGATAAAACCCATCTAGAAGTACTGGCGAATTATAAAATGCCTTACGGAAAATATAAAGGCGCCTATCTGGTTGATATTCCGGAATATTACTACGCTTGGTTTCGGAAAAAGGGATTTCCCGAAGGTAAATTGGGGCAATTGATGGATGAGATGCATTCCATTAAAATAAACGGATTGGAAAATATATTGCGCCCGTTTTTAAAGGATTAAGAATTTTCTCCCTGATATGGCAGGGTAGATATTTTTCGGGATCGATCATATTGGTAAAGTATTCCCAATGCCCCTACAATGATTAAGTTTTTCAAAATATACTGGCCTAAAAGAGTAAAGGAAAAGGCATTCACAGTAAAGGATTGATCGGGAAACAAAAACAATGGCGTGAACGTTCCTAACATATGAATAAACGCCGCTATAATGGCAACTTTTCTACAGCAATTTGCAATGAATAATATCCCAAGGACGGTCTCCCAAATGGCAAGGGTGATAATAGCTGTTTCCGAAGGAACTAGTTTGAATGTCAATAATTGAATGGTGTTTTTTGCCAAATCTTCCGCCGGACTTAAATGTGGAAAAAACTTCAGTGCACCGAACCAAAGATATACAATACCAATGCTGAAAGAAAGAAAATAGATAAAGGAACGGTTTATTCGAATTGAGTTTTCGGTATAATATGTCATTTTGGTGGTGTTAAAGCTGCCAAAATAAAACATCTTCGTTCTTGATATAGAAAAGGAAAAGAAAATTAAATTAATAGAAACTTAATGAAAGCTTCTTTATTTAAAATTCTTTAGTTGTCTCCATTCAAAAACCCTATCTTTGCATCCCGTAAAGGTAACAACAAGCATCATTTTATGAGCACTACAAAGTACATCTTCGTTACGGGCGGGGTATCCTCATCATTAGGTAAAGGAATTATTGCAGCATCACTGGCTAAGCTATTGCAGGCCAGAGGGTATCGTGTTACAATACAAAAACTGGATCCCTACATTAATGTGGATCCTGGAACCCTAAACCCTTACGAACATGGCGAATGTTATGTGACGGATGATGGTGCAGAAACCGATCTGGATCTGGGTCATTATGAGCGATTCTTAAATGTCTCAACATCCCAGGCCAACAATGTCACTACAGGCCGAATTTATCAAAGCGTTATCGAAAAGGAACGCCGCGGTGAATTTTTGGGAAAAACCGTTCAGGTAATTCCTCATATTACCAACGAAATTAAAGAGCGTATCCAGATATTGGGTAACAGTGGTGATTACGATATTGTGATTACTGAAATCGGTGGAACCGTCGGGGATATCGAATCGTTGCCTTATATCGAATCGGTGCGTCAATTAAAGTGGGAACTCGGTGCCACAAACAGCCTTTTCATTCACCTGACGTTGATTCCTTATCTTTCTGCTGCGGGTGAATTGAAAACAAAGCCTACCCAACACTCGGTAAAAACGTTGATGGAAAGTGGAATTCAAGCCGATATCCTGGTATGTCGTACCGAACATGAGCTTAGTGATGATTTGCGGAGCAAACTTGCTCTGTTCTGTAACGTAGAAAAAGATGCGGTTATTCAATCCATCGATGCCTCTACGATTTATGAAGTGCCAAATCTGATGTTGGAGGAAGGTCTTGATAAAGTGGCTTTACGCAAATTGGCTTTGGACCAGACTATAGAACCCAATCTGGAGCAATGGAACCAATTCCTTAGTCGATTAAAAAACCCGAAAGGGAAGGTAACCATTGGTCTTATTGGAAAGTATGTGGAGCTTCAGGATAGCTATAAGTCGATTCAGGAAGCATTGATCCACGCAGGTGCTACCAATGAGGTGGCAGTTGAAGTGAAATCGATTCATTCCGAGTTTTTAGATGCGAAAAATATCGCCAAGGAATTAGAAGGCCTGGATGGAATTCTTGTTGCTCCTGGTTTTGGGGAACGCGGTATCGAAGGAAAAATAGAGGCGGTTCGCTATGCGCGGGAACACAATCTTCCTTTTTTGGGAATCTGCCTAGGTATGCAGATGGCCGTAATCGAATTTGCTCGAAATGTGTTGCATTTGACCGGAGCGAACAGTACCGAAATGGATCCTAATACCCCCTATCCGGTAATCGATTTGATGGAAGAACAAAAGCATGTAACGGACAAAGGAGGCACCATGCGTTTGGGGGCTTGGAAGTGTAACTTGAAAGAAGGTAGTATTGTACGGAATATCTACCATACTGATGCAATTACTGAACGTCACCGTCATCGTTATGAATATAATGGGGCTTATCGGGAAAAATTTGAAGGAGCCGGTATGACCGCAACTGGAACCAATCCCGATACAGGGCTTGTTGAAATCGTCGAACTGCCAAACCATCCTTGGTTCGTTGGAGTGCAGTATCACCCCGAATATAAAAGCACTGTAGCGAATCCGCACCCACTGTTTGTAGGTTTTATTGAAGCGGCCTACAGACATAAAGAACACCAATAAACGACAATTTGTCGTACTTCGTAAATTAGGCTAGGTTCTTGTAACTTTGCCCCATATTTTTAGCTTGATCTGGCGTTAATTGCCAGTAAAATATTTAGAATGGAAGAAAGAAATTTTGACGTTAATTCCCTAATTGGGTTTCTATTGATAGGGGGGATCCTTATCTGGATGCTTTACATGAATCAACCCACCCCAGAAGAGGTGGAAGCCCAACAAACCACGACCGAACAGGTACTAGAAGAAACAACCAACGAGGAACAAACAACTCCTGAAGTAATTCCAGCCAGTGATGTTGTCAATTCCGTTAGTACAACAGATTCCTTGGGTCTCGAAAATTTAAAAACCCGATTGGGGTCCTTCGCTTATTCAGGCACCCTTCCTTCGGCTTCAGAAGGAACGACCCTGTTAGAGAATGATGTTTTGGCATTGGAAATCAGCAATAAAGGGGGATATATTGTTTCAGCAAAGCTGAAGGAACATACACAATACACAGGGGATCCAGTATACCTTATCAAAGATGGAAACAATGATTTTAATCTTCAGTTTTCATCTGAAAACAGGTTGCTAAATACCCGAGATCTTTATTTTCAACCCACCCTTTCCAAGGAAGGTCAGAACTCCATTTTGTCCATGAAATTAAAGGCATCGGAAAATGCCTTTATCGAATATCGCTATGTGGTGAAGCCTGGAGAATACATGATGGATTTCAGTATTCGAAGTCAAGGACTGGAGGGCGTGATGAATACCACACAGCCTATCTTTTTGGATTGGAATTTCAAAGGGTATCGGCATGCGAAGAGTATCAGTTATGAAAATCGCTATACCCGCTTGACCTATGAATTTGAAAATGGGGACGACCATTCAAAATTGTCTCCTGCAGGAGATGACACTGAAACAGAGGTGGGAGTGACCTGGATGAATTATCGTCAGCATTTCTTCAGCTCCATGTTGCTTTCGGAGACCCCTTTCAAGGAAGTGAAATTCTCCTCCCAAGATTTGGTAAAAAATGAAGAAATCGACACAGTGTTTACCAAAAAATATGGGGCTCAAATGGTATTAGAGCCTAAGGCGGGAGCATTGTCCTATGACATGAATATGTACTACGGACCTACCGATTATCAAATCTTCAAAAATTACGATCGTAACTTGGATGAAGCCATGCCGATGGGATGGGGAATCTTTGGGATCATTAACAAATATGTGATTATACCTGTATTCGGATTTTTAAGCGATTGGTTCCCTGCGGGCATCGCCATCATTATCCTAACCATTCTTTTTAAATTATTGCTTTCACCTGTACAGTACAAGCAATACCTATCTCAGGCAAAATTGAAGATATTAAAGCCGGAATTGGATGAGATTCGTCAGAAGTACGAAGGCAATCAGATGAAGATTCAGCAGGAAACATTGAAATTGCAAAACATCGCTGGGGCGAGTCCATTAAAAGGGTGTCTTCCAGCTTTGCTTCAGATTCCTGTGTTCTACGCATTATTTACCTTTTTCCCCTCGGCATTTGATCTACGTCAAAAAAGCTTCTTGTGGGCAGACGACCTTTCCAGTTATGACGTGGTGGCAGAGCTGCCCTTCCATATACCTTTCTATGGGGACCACGTGAGTTTGTTCCCGATTTTGGCTTCCATTGCCATCTTCATTTATATGATGATGAGTACTGGAGCTCAAATGCAACAACAGCAACAGCCAGGGATGCCGAACATGAAGTTTATCATGTACCTGTCTCCCTTGTTCATGTTGATTTTCTTTAATAACTACGCCAGTGGATTGTCCTTGTACTATTTCACTTCGAACGTCATTACTATCGGAATCATGCTGGTGATCAAGAATTTCATCTTGGATGAAGATAAAATCCATGCGAAAATTCAAGAAAACAAGAAGAAACCCAAAAAGCAAAATCGTTTCCAAAGAAAAATGGCTGAGATGATGGAGCAGGCGGAAGAGCAGAAGCGTGCTCAGCAAGGTCGCAAAAAATAAAATCTACAGATCTAGCGTTTATCAGATAAAGTAGAACGAATGAAGCGGATTCTTAGTTTCATAGCAGTTACCTTAGTTTGTATCCAATTCGGATTTGCCCAAGAGGAAATCAATCAACTCGATTCGGATGGGGCACGTCATGGTCTTTGGCGGAAAACCTATGCTGGTTCCGATCAAATCCGTTTCGAAGGAACATTCCACCATGGTAAGGAAGTGGGGGTTTTTAAATTCTATTGTGAAGAATGCGGTACACAACCTACTGCCGTAAGAACGTTTAACGACAAGGACGACAGTGTTTGGGTGCAATATTACACGAAGAAGGGTAAACTCGTGAGTGAAGGTAAACTCGTCGATCGTGAGCGAGAAGGGGAGTGGATTTATTACCACGAGAAATCGAAACAGGTCATGACTCGCGAAAATTATAAGGGTGGAAAATTGCACGGAAAGAAAACAACCTACTACTCGAACGGCGCCATTACCGAGGAATTGAACTACGTTTATGGTAAACGGGAAGGTGAAAATTTGTTCTACAGCCCTGAAGGGGTGATCATCAAGCGATTGCAATATCAAGAAGATGAATTGAATGGCCCAGCCACTTATTATGATGCCGCTGGAAAAGTGGTTATCGAGGGCTTCTACAAAAAGGACAAAAAATATGGTCTCTGGAAATACTACAAGAACGGAGTGCTGGAGTTGGAGGAGACCTATCCAAAACCCCAGAAAAGAGGAAACTAACGTAAGGATTTCGTACCTTTGACGACCGAAAATAGCATGAAAAAAAGAGTTGTCGTTGGTTTGAGCGGAGGCGTGGACTCCAGTGTAGCTGCCTATCTTCTGAAAGAGCAGGGATATGAGGTTATTGGTCTTTTTATGAAAAATTGGCATGACGACTCCGTGACCATTTCCAATGAATGTCCCTGGTTGGAAGACAGCAACGACGCGATGCTAGTGGCCGAGAAATTAGGAATCCCTTTCCAAACAGTCGATTTAAGTGAAGAGTACAAAGAACGTATTGTGGATTATATGTTCCATGAATACGAAATGGGAAGGACCCCCAATCCAGATGTTCTTTGTAACCGTGAAATAAAATTCGATGTCTTTCTGAAGATTGCATTAAACCTGGGCGCCGATTTTGTGGCAACGGGCCATTATTGTCGTAAGGGTGCAATTGCGGAAGACGGAAAAATAATTTATCAGCTCCTTTCGGGGAAAGATCCTAATAAAGACCAATCATATTTCCTCTGCCAGCTATCTCAGGAGCAGTTATCGAAAACACTGTTTCCAATTGGAGAACTTCAAAAGGCCGAGGTGCGAAGAATTGCATCGGAACAAGGATTGGTTACTGCAGAGAAGCGAGATTCACAAGGGCTGTGCTTTATCGGCAAAGTGCGATTGCCCGATTTCCTTCAACAGCAATTGAAACCAAAAGAAGGACTTATTGTGGAAGTTCCCGAAGCATTCGAGGCATATCACCATTCACAGCCCGATTTTAATTCCAAAATTGAAGAATTGGCGTATTTGTCGAATAAGTTTCAATATAAACAGACCGATGGCAAAGTAGTAGGTAAACACCAAGGGGCACATTACTTTACCAAAGGGCAACGAAAAGGATTGGCAGTGGGTGGTACCAAAGACCCCCTTTTTGTAATCGATACCGATGTTCGTAAAAACATTATCTACACAGGTCAGGGTAAGGAGCATCCTGGGCTATATAGAAGGGGTTTGTTCGTGAAATCGGATGAAATCCATTGGATTCGAGAGGATCTTGCCCTCCAGCCTGATGAGACTATGGAAGTCATGGCCCGTATACGATATCGTCAACCCTTGGAAAAAGCCCATTTGTATCGGGTAGATTCAGGGCTTTATGTTATATTTGATAATCCACAATCTGCCATAACCGAAGGTCAGTTCGTCGCTTGGTATCAAGGGGAGGAATTGCTCGGAAGTGGTGTAATCTCTTAAGCTATGAAGAAATTCTTCTTTTTATTTGCCGTGCTTAGCGTGAGTCTAGGAATGGCGCAAACCCAAGATGCATGGGTATTTTTTGCAGATAAGGAAAATGTACAGGCATCGATTGACAATCCAATAACCATACTCACCCAAGACGCAATCGATCGAAAAACCCTCCATGAGGTGGTAATCGACGAGCGCGATGTTCCTGTAACCGAAGCATATATCACCGAAATTAAAAATGCACCAGGAATAACCTATTGGGCAAAATCCAAATGGATGAACTGTGTGTATGTTCAAGGAACGGAAAGCGATATTGAAGCATTATTGGACTTGCCCTTTGTTATCGATATCGAATGGGCGGATAAATCGATGAATTTTCCCCAGCCGGTGGGTCATACCCCCGATAAATTCGCCATCGAAAATCAGATGAATTTTATCGAGTACGATTATGGTGCAGCTGCCAATCAGATCGAGATGATTGGGGGTGATTATCTTCATGAACAGAATTTTACAGGAGAGGGAATGGTCATTGCTTCAACAGACAGTGGTTTTCCTGGTTTTGAAACTAACCCTGGTTTTGCCCATGTAATGGCAAATAACCGACTACTTGGAACTTTCGATTTCTATAGCAGAACCGAGGATGTAACAGGAACAGGTACCCACGGATTGGTTACTACCAGTACCATCGGTGGTTTCTTGGACGGCCAATATGCCGGTACCGCTCCTGATGCCAGTTTTTATTTATTCAGAACTGAATACGGTCCAGATGAGAACCCAAGAGAAGAAGCTTGGTATGTAGAAGCCTTGGAACGTGCCGATAGTTTAGGAGTCGATGTGGTAAACACCTCTCTAGGGTATCAAGATTATGACAACCCTGCCTATACACATACGTACGAAGATTTGGATGGGGTGACCACATTTGCCGCTCGTGGGGCGAACATCGCCTACGAAAAGGGAATGATTTTGGTGACTTCTGCCGGTAATGATGGAAACGGATTCGGAACTGTGGGGACACCTGCAGATGCCATTGGTCTTCTGGCTGTAGGAGCCGTAGATTCAAATGGGAATTATGTGAGCTTTAGTTCTCGCGGTCCAACAGTAGATGGTCGTGTG
>CAZOSF010000013.1:0-40368 GCA_964582415.1 uncultured Alteromonas sp. | reverse complement strand
TTCGATGATTTCTGAAGATTTCATTTGGTCTATTTGGAGCAAATAGTGCCCATAGGTACCCGCACAGCTACATCCTCCCCTAGTTTGAATTCCGAATCGATCGTTAAGAATTTTCACAGCCAGGTCGTGATGTAAATTTTCTACATTAAAAGAAACTACCGCCAGACGGTGTTTGTGTTCGCCTGCCAGAATGGAAATATTTTTGTTTGGCTTGATATGCTTGAAGAAATACTCCAAAATTTCTTCCTCACGAGCTAGCATTTTTTCTACTCCCATTTTTTCCTTTAACTTCATCGCTAAGGAAATTCTAATCACCTGGAGAAAACCCGGAGTTCCTCCATCTTCGCGCTCTTCAATATTTTCTATGTATTTATGTGTTCCCCATGGGGTCGTCCACGATACCGTTCCTCCGCCCGGACAATCGGGCACCAAATTCTTATAGAGTTTTTTATTGAAAATCAATATGCCGCTACTCCCAGGACCACCTAAAAATTTGTGGGGTGATAGAAACAAAGCATCTAAGTACATATCTGGATCCTCAGGGTGCATATCGATTTCAATATAAGGGGCAGAGCAGGCAAAATCCACGAAACATAGCCCGTTGTGCTGATGCATTAATTTCGCCACTTCATAATACGGGGTTTTAATTCCCGTAACGTTGGAACAAGAGGTTATAGAAGCAATCTTCACTTCTCGATCTTGATATTTATCCAGTAAGCGCTCTAAATTCTGAATACAGAACAGTCCGCGTTCATCACTGGGAATCACCTCGACTGTAGCCAACGTCTCCAGCCAAGAAGTTTGGTTGCTATGATGCTCCATATGGGAGACGAAAATCACAGGACGATCCTTCACAGGCACCTCTACCAAATCCTTTACACGCTCTGGAATTTTCAACCCAAGAATACGCTGAAACTTATTGACCGCTCCTGTCATCCCCGTTCCCGTAGTGATTAAAACATCATCTGGACCCGCATTGACATGCTTTTTGATAATTTCACGTGCCTTATGATAGGCTCTGGTCATGGTTGTTCCACTTACCGTAGTTTCCGTATGAGTATTGGCCACAAAAGGCCCAAACTCTTCGATCATCTTCTCCTCAATGGGACGATATAGCCTTCCACTCGCAGTCCAATCGGTGTAGATGATTTTTTGGGTACCATAAGGTGACTCGAACGTTTGATCGATGCCCAAAATATTATCCCGAAAGGGTTTGAAATATTTTTCCAGCTCGGTTTGAAGCTTTGGAACAGTGGTTTCCATGGCCAATTTTATTTTTTGCAAAGGTATAAATTATCCTTTGGCGACCGACTCAATTTCATTAATAAAACGATCCGCCAGAGTATCTGCTTCTTCTTGTGATTTTGCCTCGGTATAGATTCTGATAATAGGCTCTGTATTTGATTTCCTGAGATGTACCCAGTTTTCAGGAAAGTCGATTTTAACCCCATCAATCGTCGAAATGTCTTCCGAAGCATATCGCTTGGCCATAGTTGCCAAAAGGGCATCCACATCCAAGCCTGGGGTCAATTCTATTTTCTTCTTACTCATGAAATACGAAGGATATTGACTTCTCAACTGACTTACAGTACATTTTTCCTCTGCAAGATAAGTCAGAAATAAAGCGATACCTACCAAACTATCCCGTCCGTAATGTAATTCAGGATAGATAATACCACCATTTCCTTCACCCCCAATCACAGCGTTTACTTCTTTCATTTTTTCAACCACATTTACCTCTCCTACTGCACTGGCAAAATAGGACCCCCCATGTTTTTCGGTGATATCGCGAAGCGCTCTCGAGGAAGATAGGTTTGATACGGTGTTCCCTGGAGTGTGTTGTAGAATATAATCGGCGACTGCTACCAAGGTATATTCCTCCCCAAACATCTCCCCGTCTTCATCTACAAAAGCCAATCGATCAACATCTGGATCGACCACAATACCAAAATCGGCTTTGGTTCTCACCACAGTCTCCATCAAATCTCCCAAATGTTCTTTCAAGGGTTCCGGATTATGCGGAAACTGACCATTGGGAGTGCAATGCAATTTAATGGTATAAACACCCATGGCTTCAAGCAACATGGGAACTGCAATACCACCGGTGGAGTTGACAGCATCTACCACAACTTTGAATCCCGCACCCTGCACTGCGGAAGTATTTACCAAGGGCAAGTTTAAAATTTCTTCTATGTGTAAATCGATATACGCCTCATTTTTTGTGATTTTCCCCAATCGGTCCACTTCAGAAAAAGTAATATCCCCTGAATTGACTAAATCCAAAATTTTCTGTCCATTGGCAGCACTGAGAAATTCTCCTTTTGCATTCAATAATTTTAGGGCATTCCATTGTTTGGGGTTATGGCTGGCAGTTAAAATAATGCCCCCATCGGCATGCTCCATTGTGACCGCCATCTCTACAGTAGGTGTGGTTGAAAGCGATACATCTACCACGTGAATACCCATCCCTACCAACGTCTGCATGACCAATTCCTGAATCATGGGTCCTGAAATTCTTGCATCCCGGCCTACCACAACCCGATAATTCTCCTTTTCCCGCTGTGATTTGATCCATTGACCAAACGCCGCAGCGTACGTTACTGCATCGATCGGCGTCAGGTTATCCCCCGATTTTCCTCCGATAGTTCCACGAATTCCAGAAATAGATTTTATTAAGGTCATTCTTTTCTTTTTATTATTTGGGTTAAATCAGGTCAGGTATAAACGAAATGACCCAACCACTTAGAGCAAAAATAGGAATATTTGACTGTTTCCACCATTTCAATAGAATTTTCACATAGGTTTAAGAGTGACGAATTCCATAAGGTACGATTGGCAAAATCCCTATCTTTATCACATGAATTTTTTGGCGCACATTTATCTCTCGGGAAAAGAAGAGGGACTTACCATAGGAAACTTCATTGCCGATAGCATCAAGGGTAAAAAGTATACCTTTTACCCCGAATCCATCCAAAGAGGAATACTACTGCATCGAGCCATCGATTCCTTTACGGACACCCACCCAATAGTACGTCAAAGCACCAAACGACTCCACAAACATCATGGACATTACAGTGGTGTAATTGTAGATATGTTTTATGATCATTTCCTAGCCAAAAACTGGGACCGTTATTGTAAAGAGTCTTTGGAAACCTATGTGGATGCCTTCTATGAAATGATCAAGACCAATTATGAACTCTTACCCTCTAAAGTGCAAAGGATGATACCCCATATGGTTTCCAATAATTGGTTGTTAAGTTATAGAAGTATGGACGGCATTGCCCGTATTCTTTGGCAGATGAATCAGCGAACGAAAGGTAAAGCACACATGGATACGGCCATATTGGATTTAGAGAGGCATTACGATGAATTCGAACAGGAATTCACGGTGTTCTTTGATGAATTGATCGATTTCTCAAAAGCCAAACTCGAAGAATTATGATCCGAATGCGCTACATAGCACTTTTACTTGTTTTATTCATTTCATGTAAACAGGCCCCCGAAAAGGAAGTTCCAGTTGTTGGTACTTTGGCACAAAATGCTATGGTAGTAAGCGCGCGGGAAGAAGCATCAAGAATTGGTCTGGAAGTCCTTCAAAAAGGAGGTAATGCCTTTGATGCGATGGTCGCTACCGAAATGGCCTTGGCCGTAGTCTATCCTTACGCTGGAAATCTTGGAGGTGGTGGGTTTATGGTATTTAGAACACATGAAGGGGAAATTGGAAGTCTTGATTTTCGGGAAAAAGCACCCTTGAACGCCTTTCGCGATATGTATTTGGATGAAGATGGAAATTACATTCCCGAGAATAGTAAGGTGGGAGGACTCTCTGTCGGCGTTCCAGGAACCATTGCAGGTATTTTCGCCGTACATGAAAAATTTGGCAGTCTGCCGTTGGAGACCCTATTAACACCAGTGATAGAACTAGCTGAGAGAGGCTATGTTGTTACGGATAAACAAGCCGAGCGCTTGAAGAAATACAAGGAAATATTCTTGGAAGCCAATGGAGAACCTTCTCTTTTCACACTTGATTATAAAGCAGGTGACACCTTAAAAAACAAAGCCCTTGCTGCTACCCTGCAGCGTATCCTTGAGCATGGTCGCCATGAATTTTATGGAGGGGAAACAGGTAAGAAACTAGTCGAATTTATACAAAAGCAAGGAGGGATTATCACCTTAGACGATTTGGAGGCCTATGAAGCCAAATGGCGGGAACCGTTGCTATTTGAATATGAGGATTTACGGATTATTTCAATGGCTCCCCCGTCCAGTGGCGGAATTTGTTTAGCGCAAATCCTAAAAATGATTGCACCTTACGATGTAGCACAATATGAACCTCAAGCTATTAAAAAGTTTCAGTTGCTGATTGAGGCTGAACGTCGTGCCTATGCCGACAGAAGTTATTATTTGGGTGATCCCGATTTTGTGGAAATCCCTATGGATAGCCTGATGAATGACTCCTATCTAAAAAGTCGGATGGAATCCTTCAGTTTTGAAAAGCCAACACCCTCCGAAACCATCTCCTACGGGACTTTTTCCATGGTGGAAAGTTCCGAAACCACCCATTATTCGATCATTGATGCCTTTGGAAATGCCGTATCCAACACAACCACTTTAAACGGAGCGTATGGTTCCAAACTTTATGTGGAAGAACTGGGCTTTTTCCTGAACAACGAAATGGATGATTTCAGTGCAAAGCCAGGGGAACCTAATATGTTTGGACTTGTGGGAGGGGAAGCGAATGCCATAGCACCCCAAAAAAGAATGCTCAGTTCAATGACCCCTACCATTGTAGAAAAGGATGGAAAATTATGGATGGTTATTGGAACTCCGGGAGGTTCGAGTATTATTACTTCTGTCTTACAAACCCTACTCAATGTACATGCCCACGGGATGACCATGCAAGAGGCTGTCAATGCTCCGAGATTTCATCATCAATGGCTACCGGACAAAGTGTTTTTTGAGCCGAATCGTTTCTCCCCCGAAATTCGACAAAAACTGGAAGCATTGGGATATGTCATCGATGAAACCAACACCCCGATTACGAGCAAGGTAGCCGCCATTTTGGTACGGCCGGATGGCCAATTGGAAGGAGGAGCAGACTCTCGTGGAGACGATACTGCCGTAGGTTATTGAACCACACCATATCCTTATTCTGGTCATTTGTCGTTAAAAGACTCCACTTCAACGAATTGTAGGTAATATACTACATTGTGTAAGAAAATACCTTATTTTTGAAGTAGTAAGAAGTATACGTATAACTAACTAAACTACTTAACCATTGGGGCTGGTTTCTTGTAGCATTTTCCAGTTTTCTTGGTGACCAAATCAGGTGAAATCGAAATCCTTCATAAAGGATCTGACCACACTTATACCCATTGTATTAAGTGGCTTACTCTGTATTTCCCTAGCTTTTCTGCTCTACCAACAATCGGTTAGCATCCCTGAATTCAGCAGTACTCTAAATTCTGTAGTTACCTTAATAATAAGTATCAGTGGCTTTTTAGCAGCCATTATCATGGTGTATTTGGCCTCTTCTGCCATAAGTCTGAAATCTACTCGAGCCACAGCGATTGAAGCCCTAAGCAAAGTCACAGAGAAAATGCATTTGTTTCGGGAAATCGTGGAAATATTATTGCGTTCGAAAATCTGGATGCCCGGTCTTAGGGAATACATCGATGAGGAATTTGAAGGACTTACCTTTTTCGATGTCAAGGAATTTTATAAGGGTAAGTCGAAATTAGCCATCGAATTCCTTCAGGAGCATACCCAATTTGAAGATACCGAAAACCTCTATCTAGAATTGAAGGCACTTTTGTTGACGGACCCCAAACAAAAAAAACTACCTGAAACTATTCGTTACCCCAACGTATATGATCAGGAAATCGTAGCCAAATGGATCGAGCACAAATGCGGTTCTGGCCTATGGTATTACTTCGGTTACAAGTATGGGGATTACAAAGAAGCTTTGGATTACAACAAGGTGTACGAACGTCATCAAGACAAAATAATGACCTTGGCCAATACTATGGACCAAGAGGCATTTCAAGATTCTTCTTTCAATGAGGTATTCCTAGCCCGACTTGGGGAGTACATCTCCAAAGATGTCATTCCGAAGCTCTTCCAAATGCATGATAAAACGGGAAGAAAATTACCTGTAATGGTAATCTATCTGTATAGTATTTTCCTTACTTTAGTGCTGTTTGGAGTACTACTTCCAATCGCCCATCTACTGTTTGGGCTACCCATTTTCGCACTTATTATTTCTATCGCTATAGTTTGTAGCGTCATCTTCTTTATCGCTACGAGTTTTTATCAATTTATCGTCCGGGAATCACAGGGTTAAAGGCATCCGATTTAACCATTTTTGGGTAAACACACATTATTAATTTTAATGGGATTTGAGTACCTTTGCCCACTATGGCAAAAACGGAGGATCTCATCGAGGTTTTAGGGGCTAGAGTCCACAATTTGAAAAACATAGATATTGCCATTCCTCGTGAGGAATTGGTAGTAATAACGGGGCTTTCGGGAAGTGGTAAGTCCTCCTTGGCATTCGATACCATCTATGCCGAAGGACAACGTCGTTATATCGAAACCTTCTCCGCCTATGCCCGACAATTTTTGGGTAGTTTGGAGCGTCCCGATGTTGATAAAATCGATGGCCTCTCCCCCGTCATTGCCATAGAACAAAAAACCACAAGCAGAAGTCCCCGTTCTACCGTGGGAACCATCACAGAAATCTACGACTTTCTCCGACTTCTATTTGCGCGTGCCAGCGAAGCTTACAGCTACGAAACAGGTGAAAAAATGGTGAGTTACAGCGACGAGCAAATCAAGGAACTCATCTTGAAAGATTTTGATGGTAAGAAGGTAACTATTCTGGCTCCCATCATTCGATCCCGGAAAGGTCATTATCGAGAACTTTTCGAGCAAATAGGAAAACAAGGATTCGTTAAAGTTCGGGTTGATGGGGAAATTATGGATATCCAGAAAGGGATGCGGGTAGATCGCTATAAAACACACGACATAGAAACCGTTATCGATCGTCTTAAGATTAGTCCCAGTAGTGATGAAAACCGCCGTCTTACGGAAACCATTCTTACGGCCATGTATCATGGGGACGACGTCATGATGGTTTTGGATAATGAAACCCAAGAAGTTCGTTACTTCAGCAGGTCATTGATGTGTCCGACTACAGGTATCTCCTATCCAAATCCGGAACCGAACAACTTTTCGTTCAATTCACCCAAAGGCATGTGCCCTTATTGCAAGGGATTGGGAAGGATCCATGAGGTGAATTTGGAAAAAATCGTTCCCAATCCAAAAATTTCCATCAAACAAGGTGCCTTAGCGCCGCAAGGACCTCAAAAGGACAATTGGGTATTTAAGCAGCTGGAACTAATCGCCCAGCGCTACAATTTTAGCTTAAGTGATGCCTTTTCGGATATTCCAGAAGAAGCGAAAGAAGTGATTTTCCATGGTACGAACGAAACCTTTGAGGTGGTGTCCAAAACGCTGGGCATTACTCGTAGTTATAAAATAGATTTTGAGGGCGTGGCCACCTTCATCCAAAATACATACGAAGCGGATGAATCAAAATCCCTTCGAAGGTGGGCCAAGGATTATATGGATCGGAAAGATTGCCCTGAATGCAATGGCAGTCGATTGCGGAAAGAATCCTTGTATTTCAAGGTTAATGGTAAAAATATTGCCGAACTGGCGGACATGGATATTCAAGAACTGCATGAGTGGTTCGATGATTTAAAAAATTATCTCTCTGAAAACCAGGTAAAAATCGCCGCCGAAATTATTAAAGAAGTTACCGCCCGTCTTGGATTTTTGGTAGATGTTGGTCTTACCTACCTAACACTGAATAGAAGTTCGAAATCCTTGTCCGGAGGTGAAGCGCAGCGCATTCGTCTTGCCACTCAAATCGGATCTCAATTGGTAGGTGTTCTCTATATATTGGACGAACCAAGTATCGGACTCCATCAAAGGGACAATGCCAAGCTCATCGAATCCCTGATTAAACTCAAGGAGATTGGAAATTCGGTCATCGTTGTAGAGCATGATAAGGACATGATCGAAAAGGCAGATTTTATTATCGACATCGGTCCTGCTGCAGGAAAACATGGTGGTGAAATCGTTTCCACGGGAACCCCTTCCGAAATCAAACAACAGCACACCTTAACCGCCGACTATCTTAACGGAACCAAGGAAATTGCCCTTCCCAAGAAACGCAGAACGGGAAATGGGAAAACCCTAACGTTAAAAGGAGCTAAAGGAAATAACCTAAAAAATGTGACCGTTCATTTTCCATTGGGAACAATGATCGGGGTGACTGGGGTTTCCGGAAGCGGTAAATCTACATTGATCAACGAGACCCTCTACCCCATTCTGAACGCCCACTTTTTTAATGGAGTAAAACGCCCTATGGAATATCAGGCTATCGAGGGGTTGGAGCATATCGACAAGGTAATCGACATTAACCAGAGTCCGATAGGAAGAACACCCCGTTCGAATCCAGCAACGTACACTGGAGTTTTTTCGGAAATAAGGAGTTTGTTTGCCAAGGTGCCCGAGGCCATGATTCGTGGTTACAAACCAGGCAGATTCAGTTTCAACGTGAAGGGGGGGCGCTGTGAAACCTGTCAAGGTGGTGGATTGAAGGTCATTGAAATGAACTTCCTTCCCGATGTTTATGTAGAATGCGAAACCTGTCAAGGAAAACGATTCAACAGGGAAACTTTAGAGATTCGATATAAAGGGAAATCCATCTACGATGTGCTGGAAATGACCATTGACGAAGCCTGTGAGTTTTTTGAACATATACCAAAAATTTATCGAAAATTAAAAACTATCCAAGATGTGGGGCTGGGGTATATCACATTAGGGCAACAATCTACCACCCTTTCCGGCGGAGAAGCCCAGCGAATTAAATTGGCTACAGAATTATCGAAGCGGGATACTGGAAATACCTTTTACATTCTCGATGAGCCTACCACGGGATTGCACTTTGAAGACATTCGGGTGCTTCTATTGGTGCTCAATAAATTGGTGGATAAAGGAAACACCGTTGTGATCATTGAACACAACTTGGACGTAATCAAAACGGTCGATTACATAATCGATATTGGTCCTGAAGGAGGAAAAGCTGGTGGAAAGGTTATCGGTGAAGGAACACCGGAAGAGCTGGTCCAAAACAAAAAGAGCCATACCGCCGTTTTCCTTAAAAAAGAGTTACATTCGTAAGAAAGAGTGCCTGATGAGAAACGAAAAAAGACATAAGAACTGGAATGAAATTAAAACAAATGATTCCTGGGCGATTTTTAAAATCATGGGGGAATTTGTTGAAGGGTACGAAAAACTGAGTAGAATTGGCCCATGTGTTTCTATTTTCGGTTCTGCCCGTACAAAGCCCAATCATAAATACTACCAACTGGCCCAACGTATTTCCCAGAAAATAACAGAGCATGGGTACGGTATAATCACCGGAGGCGGCCCCGGTATTATGGAAGCAGGAAATAGAGGGGCGCATTTGGCAGGAGGGACTTCGGTCGGACTCAACATCGACTTACCTTTTGAACAGCATGACAACCCTTACATCGATAGTGATAAAAGCATCGATTTCGATTACTTCTTCGTAAGGAAAGTGATGTTCGTTAAATATTCTCAGGGATTTGTTGTTATGCCCGGGGGATTTGGAACTTTGGATGAATTTTTTGAGGCATTGACCCTTATTCAAACACATAAAATCGACCCTTTTCCGCTTATTTTAGTGGGAAGTGAGTTTTGGGGAGGCCTAATCGACTGGATTAAGAACACCCTATTGGAAGCAGGAAATATCAGTCCCGAGGATATCGATCTTATCTCATTGGTAGATCATGAAGATGAAGTTTTGAACATCCTAGATACTTTCTATGAGAAATATAATTTAAGTCCGAATTTCTAACAAAGTCACTTACGAAAGTAGGGAATTCCTAACTCGGGATGTTTCATAATTAATGATAGCCAACAAGTATACAATAGTGCTGAAATACCTTTTAAATTTGAATGACTAGTTTGAGGTATCTTCTCGTTTTCATAGTTAGCTTTTCCTTATCCTCATTGGTGTTTGGTCAACATTCCATGAGTCTGGATGCCTATTTACATCCCGAAGACCGAAACATAGAAATTCATCAACTGCTGCGTTTTGAAAACACTTCCAAGGATACTCTAAAAACCATTTACCTTACCGATTGGGCCAACAGCTTCTCCAGTAAAACAACTCCTTTAGCTCGGCGGTTTGCAGAAAATTTCGATAGTTCCTTCCATTTTGAAAAGAACGATAATAGAGGGGGAAATAAAATTCAAAAAATCACCTATAAAAATGGGAGTGCTATTTTATGGGAGCGAGGTGGAGAATTGGATATCATCAAACTTCCATTGCAATCCCCCCTTTACCCGGGTGAATCCGTAGAATTCGTCTTGGATTACGTGGTGAAGGTACCAGAGGACAAATTCACTCGCTATGGTGTAAACCCCTCTGGAGATTATAAGTTACGCTATTGGTTTATAGCGCCCGCCGTGTATGACGGGGGATGGCAATATTACAGTAACAAAAATACCGACGACTTTTTCATGCTACCGTCGGAATTGGATGTTACCTTCCATTTCCCTGAAGACTATCGATTGGTAAGTGATCTCGACCAACAATTCGAGCAAGTATCAGAAGGCAGTAAAGTCGTTCATTTAAAGGGTTCCAATAGGATGCAGGCGCCGATATATTTGGACAGAACATTGGGGTTCCAAAGTATTGAAACCGATCAATTTGAGGTAATCACCGATATACGAGATAAGAAAGTAACTCCTTACATTAAGGCACTTCAGGTAGATCGAATTACCCGTTTTCTGGAAGAAAAATTAGGTCCCTATCCATTCGATAAAATGGTTATAAGTGATGCCGATTACAGGAACAGTCCCGTCTACGGTCTCAATCAGCTTCCCGATTTTATAAGTCCTTTTCCTAATGGGTTCGAAATGGACATGGAATTATTAAAGACCATCACCCGGGAATTTTTAGAAAACACCCTTCCTATCAACCCCAGAAAAGACTATTGGCTGCATGGGGCGCTTCAAATTCAGTTGATGATCGACTATGTTGATAGCTATTATCCCAATACCAAAATCTTGGGAGATTTGAGCAATATGTTTATAGTGAGATGGTCTCATGCCAGTGAGCTGAATTTCAACGACCAATATCCTTTCCTATATCTGAATATGGCTAGGAACAATTTACATCAACCCTTGGTAACCCCAAAAGATTCCCTACTCAAATTCAATAAAAACATCGCCAACGACTATTATGCTGGAGCGGGATTGGAATATATGGGAGATTATATCGGTAAGGAAGCGCTTGATAGGGCCATCAGAGACTATTATCAACAGTTTCAACTAAAACCATCCACACCCGAAGATTTTGAAGGCATTCTTGAGGGCGTCACCGATTTACCAATAAACTGGTATTTTGAAGACTACGCTAAAAAACGTACCACAATCGATTTTAAAATTCAATCGGTTGTAAAGCACGATGACTCCTTGGTAGTTACTGTAAAAAACAATCGCAATAACACCCTGCCGGTTTCATTGTACGGGGTAAACAAAAAGCAAATTGTTTACAAAACCTGGCTGGATCCTATAGATACCACAAGAACCATAACTATTCCAAGGGAGGGTATACGACGTCTTTCCCTCAATTATGAAGGGGTCATACCAGAATACAATCGAAGAAATAACTTCAAGAAGGTTGAAGGGCTATTCAACAGACCCCTACAGTTCCGATTGTTCAAGGATATCGAAGACCCGAGGTACAACCAAGTATTTTTCATGCCCGTATTTAGCTATAACCTCTATGATGGTTTTAGTTTAGGACCCAAGGTTTACAATAAAAGTTTTCTTCCAAAGGGATTCCATTATCGCTTAGAACCCATGTATGGTTTTCGGTCGAAAACCATTGTGGGTAAAGGATCCTTGACCTATACCGATCTACAAGAAGACAGCAATTTGTATTATGTACGCTATGGTATTTCAGGAAATTATTTTTCGTATGATTCGGATCTCTTTTACAAACGACTCTCTCCCTTTGTTGTCTTTGCATTTAGAGATAAAACCGATTTACGTAAAAACCGACGTCACTTTATCAATCTGCGTTCGGTAACCGTTACCCGGGATGAGAATCCTGAAAACCCCTCCGAAGAGCCTAATTATAATATTGTTAATGGTCAGTATGTATTTTCTGATAATAATTTGATCGATTATTATCGTTCTACCTTCGATTTTCAGATCGCCAAACGGTTTACAAAATTTTCAGCCCAGTTTGAGTACCGCAAATTATTCCTGAGCAACCGGCAAGTCAATATTCGATTTTTTGGAGGTTTGTTTTTAAGGAATGATACCGAAACGAACGACGATTTCTTCAGTTTTGCGTTAGACCGACCAACAGATTATCTATTCGATTATAATTACTATGGTCGTAGCGAAAGCCAAGGGCTCTTTAGTCAGCAGCTGATCATTGCTGAAGGAGGATTTAAATCGAAACTGGAACCCGCCTTTGCCAATGAATGGATCATGACGTTGAACGCTAGCTCGAACATTTGGAAATGGGTATTTGTATATGCCGATTTGGGTATGGTAAAGAATACCGGGTACAACGCAAAGGTTGTTTATGACGCGGGTGTGAGGGCTAGTTTGGTAGCCGATTACTTTGAAATTTACTTTCCGCTGTACTCCAATCTAGGTTGGGAACCCGGTTTGGAAGGGTATGATACACGTGTGCGATTTATTGTAACTTTGGATTTGAAGACATTATTCGGATTATTCACTCGAGAATGGTATTGACATGAAAATATTCAACGATTGGCGGATTATCATTTTGATCTGTTTAACGGTAGGGCTAGCCCCCTATTTTCCTGAACCCCACTTAGTGGGAAAAATTCGATGGATTGCAGGAGGGGCTGTAGACATGAAGTTATTGGACTATTTGGATTTGCTTTTCCACGGACTTCCATTTCTTTTACTCATTCGCAGGGTTTTAATGGTATTCAAGTCGAAATCTGAAAAAAATTAAATTTTTAAGCCATTTTGTTAATAAATCCGTAAAAAAGAGCCATTGCTCCGCATTGGTTTTTTCTTTATTTTTGCCACGTTAAAACCTGGTGTCTATGCAAACAAACCCAAATACCAACAAAACGCTCTCTTTTGAAGATTTCAAGGCGGAAGTTATTCGAGACTATTCCGTTGCTGTAACCAGTAGGGAATGTAGTTTGTTGGGAAGAAGGGAAGTTCTTACGGGAAAAGCCAAGTTTGGCATCTTTGGGGATGGAAAGGAAGTGCCCCAATTGGCATGGGCGAAAGCCTTTCAAGATGGCGATTGGAGGAGCGGTTATTATCGCGATCAGACTTTTATGATGGCATTGGATCTTTTGAGTGTTGAACACTTCTTTGCCGGTCTTTATGCCCATACCTCAATTGAAGCCGATCCTATGAGTGCAGGAAGACAAATGGGTGGTCATTTTATGACCCATAGTCTTAACGAGGATGGTTCTTGGAAGGACCTTACAAAACAAAAAAACAGCAGTCCAGACATTTCTCCTACCGCAGGACAAATGCCTCGACTATTAGGATTGGCACAAGCGTCCAAACTCTTTCGAAATGTAGAGGAAATGAATTCCCTAAACCAGTTTTCCATCGATGGAAATGAAGTGGCTTGGGGAACTATTGGAAATGCAAGTACAAGTGAAGGGCTATTTTGGGAAACCGTGAATGCTGCTGGGGTAATGCAGGTACCCATGGTAATTTCAATTTGGGATGATGAATATGGCATTTCTGTACATGCAAAACACCAAACCACCAAGGAAGATATTTCCGAAATCTTAAGCGGATTTCAAAGAACGGAAGATAAGCCAGGCTATGAAATTTTTCGTGTGAAAGGCTGGGATTACCCATCATTGGTAGAGACCTATCAAAAAGCTGGGAAAATTGCTCGGGAAGAACATGTTCCTGTCATCATTCACGTTACTGAAGTCACCCAACCTCAAGGACATTCAACCAGCGGATCCCACGAACGTTATAAAAGTCCAGAACGCTTAGAATGGGAACGTGAGTACGATTGCAACGTTAAAATGCGGAATTGGATCATTGAGAGTAATATTGCCAGTGATGAGGAACTGAGCGAACTGGAAAAATCGATTAAGAAAAAAGTTCGAGAAGGGAAAAATAAACAATGGGCTTCGTTCCTTGCACCTCACAAGCAGGAACAGAGAGAGGCACTTACCCTTATTGGCAATATAGCTGAAACCAGTCCGAATAAGCAATTTATCGATCGTATAAAGGAAGAACTGGCCGCTGAAAAGGAACCACTTCGAAAAGATATCATTTCAAGGGCACGTAAAGTACTACACCTTGTGGTAGCAGAAAATACCCCTGAAAAAAAACAATTACAGGACTGGGTCAATAATTTCTTCGAGTTAATCACCCCAAAATACAGTACGCATTTATATTCAGAACATAAGAACAAGGCGACCAAGATACAGGAGGTTAAACCCTCCTACGCTCCAGATGCTGAAATGGTAGATGGAAGAATCATCCTCAGGGATAACTTTGACACCTTGTTTACCAACCATCCCGATACCCTAATTTTTGGTGAAGATAGTGGTAAGATTGGTGATGTGAACCAAGGGCTGGAAGGTCTTCAGGAAAAGCACGGAGACCTACGCATTAGTGATACAGGAATTCGTGAAGCCACCATTTTAGGACAAGGAATCGGTTTGGCGATGCGTGGACTTCGTCCTATTGCCGAAATTCAGTATTTGGATTATTTACTCTATGCCCTCCAAATCATGAGTGACGATTTGGCCACGGTGCGTTATCGTACTTTGGGCAAACAAAAAGCCCCTGTGATTGTTCGCACACGCGGACACCGATTGGAAGGAATTTGGCACAGTGGTTCCCAAATGGGTGGATTGGTTCATCTGCTAAGAGGAATGTATATCTTGGTGCCACGCAACATGACCAAGGCCGCTGGTTTCTACAACACCCTGATGGAAAGCGATGAACCTGCCTTAATTGTAGAGTGTTTGAATGGATACCGCTTGAAAGAAAAAATGCCATCCAACCTCGGTGAGTTCAGAACGCCCATCGGCGTTGTGGAAACCGTGAAACAAGGTTCCGACATTACCTTGGTCTCTTATGGAAGTACTTTGCGAATCGTTGAAGAAGCTGCTAAAGAATTGCTTCAAGTAGGTATTGATGCTGAAATAATCGACGTTCAAAGTTTATTGCCCTTGGATCTTAATCACGATATGGTAAAGAGCCTTCAGAAGACCAATCGCTTGCTGGTAATTGACGAGGACGTTCCAGGAGGAGCTTCAGCCTACATTATGGAAGAAATCCTAAATGCTCAGGATGGATATCGCTATCTAGACAGTAAACCTCAGACCTTAACAGCTAAGGAGCACCGCCCTGCTTATGCATCAGACGGAGATTATTTTTCGAAGCCATCGGTAGAAGATGTATTTGAAAAAGTATATGCTATGATGCACGAGGTAGATCCTCAGGAATATCCCAAACTGCGATAATTTTTATTGAGAATATTTTATTTATTGAAATTTATTTCGATATTTACGATTCTATAAGCACAAAATGAGAGTGATGCTATACTCAGTTTTCAATTTCAATAACAATAATAATAACGGAAACCCGTAGCAGAAACTTGTACCCTATACCGAACCCGTCAAGTTTCTGAAATTTGACGGGTTTTTTTATTGAATTATTTAAATCGAATACTAACTAACTAAAAAATAAAAAATCATGTGTGGAATTGTATGTGCCTTCGAACTCAAGCAGCCAGCTGACGTGCTGCGCCCCCAATTATTAACCATGGCGAAATGTATCCGTCATAGAGGACCCGACTGGAGCGGAATCTATGCTGACGCCAAAGCCATCCTGGCTCATGAACGACTCGCTATTGTGGATCCAACCTCTGGAAAGCAACCGTTGTACTCTGAGGATAAAAAGCTAATCCTAGCGGCAAATGGTGAGATCTATAATCATACCGAACTACGAACACAATTTGAAGGCAATTACAATTTCCAAACCAAGAGTGACTGTGAGGTGATTTTAGCACTTTATCGAGATAAGGGACCCAACTTTATAGATGAACTCAATGGGATATTTGGATTTGCACTCTATGATGTTGAAAACGATGCCTACCTCATTGCCCGTGACCATATGGGAATTATTCCGCTTTACATGGGGTGGGACCAAAATGGTACCTTTTATGTGGCCTCCGAATTGAAGGCTTTGGAAGGTGTGTGTACCAAAATCGAACTCTTCCCTCCCGGTCACTATCTCTACAGCAAAGAAGGAACTCTAAAAAAATGGTACACAAGAGATTGGATGGAGTTCGACAATGTAAAGGAAAATGAAACTTCTATCGAGGAGTTGCGTGCCGCTCTGGACGCTGCGGTCCACCGACAATTAATGAGCGACGTACCCTATGGGGTACTCCTTTCCGGAGGCTTGGACAGCTCGGTTACATCGGCACTAGCAAAAAAATATGCTGATAAACGTATTGAATCGGGTGACACAGAAAATGCTTGGTGGCCGCAATTGCACTCCTTTGCCATTGGCTTGGAAGGCTCTCCCGATCTAGCAGCGGCTCAAAAAGTAGCCGACCATTTAGGTACGGTACATCATGAGGTAAAGTTTACCATTCAGGAAGGAATTGATGCCATCCGCGATGTTATTTATCATTTGGAGACCTATGACATTACAACGGTTCGTGCTTCAACACCTATGTATTTGATGGCAAGAGCCATCAAAGCCATGGGAATAAAAATGGTACTCTCTGGTGAAGGAAGTGATGAAATATTTGGCGGTTACCTTTACTTCCATAAGGCCCCAAATGCTGAAGAATTTCATAAGGAAACCGTTCGTAAATTAGACAAACTACATCAATATGATTGTTTAAGAGCCAACAAGTCCTTGGCAGCATGGGGTATTGAAGGACGTGTCCCCTTCCTTGATAAAGAGTTCATGGATGTTGCCATGCGCTTGAATCCGAAAGATAAAATGATAACCTCGGAGCGTATGGAAAAGTGGGTGCTTCGAAAGGCCTTTGAAGAGATGCTTCCTGAAAGTGTTGCTTGGCGACAGAAAGAACAGTTCAGTGATGGGGTGGGCTATAGTTGGATAGATACACTTAAGGAAATGGTAAACCAAGAGGTCAGCGATGAACAAATGGCCAACGCTCACTTCCGATTCCCTATCCAGACACCCAAAAGCAAAGAAGAATTTTACTACCGAAGCATCTTCGAAGAGCATTTCCCAAGTGATACTGCCGCATTGAGTGTACCCTCGGTACCTAGTGTGGCCTGTAGTTCTCCTGTTGCTTTAGAATGGGATGAAAGCTTTAAAAACATGAACGACCCAAGTGGCCGCGCCGTCGCAAAAGTGCATTCTGATGCCTATGTAAAGTAAAAAAAGCGCGACGATTGTCGCGCTTTTTAGTAGTCACTCACAATTAAGAAGGGTGCAAAACCCTATGCGTTTATTTTATCATTCAACCTCTAGTCGAAGAGTACGGCATACTTTTCTTTTCTTGAAGCCAACAGGATAATGTTCACCAAGGCTACAAAAAGAGCGGGCCATAATTCGGTAAAGTCGTCGTTGATAATACTGAACATCAAAAAAGCTAATGAAAGTGGGAATAGCACCACATAGATGAATGATCTCCATTTGGCCATTAGCAATAGGATGCCTATCACGATTTCGAATATGTACAAGAACGGTAGATAGGCAGCTACTGAGTCCAAAAAGGCTTCAGCACTATCCGGCATATCACCATATCCCATAGGGATAAAATGTAAAAATTTATTTAGTGCATAGAATATCAGAAAGAGTCCCAATAGTATGCGCAGCGTTTTGAAAAAAGGTCTCGGCTTATCCATAATTATATTTTGGTTTGGGTTGATTGTACGCTGTAAAAGTATTTTTTCTTTGGAGAGTCATAAATGATTTTAATCATAAATGGAAGGATTCCTATGAATGCGCAAAGACTTCCTTCGGAAGTACTATCTAAATTCATCAAAATAATTACCCACAAAACGCTTCAAATCATCACCATGGAGATTCTTTGCCAGAATCTTGCCTTCTGAATCGATTAAATAATTGGCAGGAATGGTGCGAATACGCAATTGATGCATCAATATCGTTTCATCCCCTTCAAGATGGGAGGCATTGATCCAGCGAAAAGCGCCGTCCTTTTCTATGGCTGCTTGCCATGCGTTTTCGTTGGTTTCCAGTCCATAGCCTATGATCTGGAAGCCCATTTCATGATAGTTTTCCCACAAAGGCACCAAGACCTCCCTATTTTCCTTTCTACAAGGGACACACCAGGATGCCCAGATATCGATTAGGGTGAGTTCAGAGCCACGGAGCTCTTTTAAATTCTTAATTTCACCTCCTAGCAAGGGAAAATTTACCTCTGGGAACAAATCGCCTACCATAATGGGTAAGTGCTGTTTGTCGCTCATTTCACATAATGAACCTTGCCAAGCATGGGACACTTCCTTCCAACGTTCACATTGAAGATAGAGAAATTCGGGTGTCCGTTCATAGTCTAATTGGGGACTTACCCATCGAAGGGCCACCATGGCCGACACGAAAGAGTGGGTAGTATCTGCAAATTCCATCAATTTTTTTTGGTAATTCAAGTGTGCCGCTTCTTTCTCCAACAAGCCCGTGCCTTCATGAATGTTCCACTCCTTCCCCATTAAATTCGTTCGAAAAGACTGCATGCGAGTGTCACGCAATGACAAAAGAGCTTTGTTCTGAACAGAAGGTGATTTAATTTTAAAATCTGCCTGAAAGGCTTTAGAAGTTGACTCGATCTGAATGGGTTTATCAGAGGTCAAAAGGGGCATATAATTGGAATCCATTGGAGAGTCGTTTTCCAGACGCCTTGGGAACTTCTCACCTTTGGGTTGCAACACTAACTCTACCAATGTTTCACCACTAGTGGTAGGGTACCAATGAAATGTAAAATCGCCCTTGGCAGTCACCTCGGCAGAATCAAGAATGATCCCTCTAAAAGGAGAAGCTACCTCCTCCAAAGCTTGGGGCTGAATCAAATAGACCCTACTTCCGGCATCGGAAACTTTATAATCTGTTAACTTCCCTTCAATGCTTGGTGGATTTGTACAGGCCGATACGAGCACAGTAAAAATCGCTACCCATAAAAATTGAATGTCCTTTATCATGGGAAAGAAATCAAAAATTTATGGGAGCCATTTCTTTTCAAAATTGGGCTTGCGTTTTTCCAAAAAGGCATCCCTACCCTCTTTGGCTTCATCGGTCATATAGGCTAAACGCGTAGCTTCGCCAGCAAAAACCTGTTGTCCCACCATACCATCGTCGGTAAGATTCATGGCGAATTTTAGCATTTTTATCGAAATTGGTGATTTTGCCAGAATTTCCTGTGCCCATACGTAGGCAGTTTGCTCCAATTCATCGTGAGGAATAACCGCATTCACCATACCCATTTCATAGGCTTCCTGGGCGCTGTAATTGCGTCCCAAGAAGAAAATTTCCCGGGCTTTCTTCTGCCCAACCATTTTGGCCAAATAAGCACTACCATACCCTCCATCGAAACTGGTCACATCGGCGTCGGTTTGTTTGAAGATAGCATGTTCTTTACTTGCCAAGGTCATGTCGCACACCACATGAAGGCTGTGCCCTCCACCTACGGCCCAACCCGGTACCACAGCAATGACCGCTTTCGGCATAAAACGAATCAGACGCTGCACTTCCAATATATTCAAACGATGGTAACCATCATCTCCAACATAGCCTTGCCGCCCTCTAGCACTCTGATCTCCTCCACTACAAAAACTATAAACCCCATCCTTTGGGGAGGGACCTTCCGCAGATAGAAGTATTACGCCGATGGAGGTATCTTCTTGAGCATCATGGAAGGCATCTAATAATTCACTAGTGGTTTTGGGACGGAATGCGTTTCGAACCTCCGGGCGGTTGAAAGCGATACGTGCCACCCCATTGCATTTCTTATAGGTAATGTCTGAATATTCTTTGGCTGTAATCCAAGTGGGTAGTTCCATTCTTCTTATTTTTACCTCAAAGATAACCTAATTTTTATGCGAAACTTTCTCTCCCTGCTGTCAATTTTGTGCTTTTCCAGCCTACTTTCGGCACAAGCCCCTTATTCCTTTAAGGAATTAATCGATTTGGACGCCACCCCAGTTATTAGTCAAGGGGTAACGGGTACTTGCTGGAGCTTTTCCAGTACTTCCTTTCTTGAAAGTGAAATCATCCGAATCAAAGGTAAATCTATTGATTTGTCTGAAATGTATACGGTTCGACAAACGTATCCTTTGAAGGCGGAGAATTTCATTATGCGACAGGGAAAGGCACAATTCAGTGAAGGAGGTCTGGCGCATGATGTAGTGAATTCTATGAGATGGTATGGCTTGGTTCCCAACAGTATTTATGATGGAACACCAGGAGCAAAAGAAACGCACAATCATGCGGAAATGATTGCGGTTTTGGAAGCAATGTTAAAGACCTATGTCGAGAATCCCGGCCGGGAATTAAGTCCGTTTTGGCGTTCCGCAGTCTCGAATGTCTTGGATAGTTATTTGGGTGCGCTGCCTACGGAATTCACCTATGAAGGGAAAAGCTATACACCCAAAAGTTTTTTGGAAATGACTGGATTGAATCCAAACGATTATGTCACGATTACTTCCTTTAACCATCGTCCGTTCTACCAGCCCTTTATTCTAAACATTCCAGACAACTGGAGCAATGGAAGTATGTATAATGTTCCCTTGGATGAATTCATACAAGTAATTTCCCACGCCTTGGAAAATGGCTATACAGTAGAACTGGATTGTGATGTAAGTGAGCGGAGTTTTTCTTCAAAAGATGGTGTGGCGGTGGTGCCTGCCGAATCAGAAAACACAATTAAAGCACTGCAAGGGGTGTATCCTGAAAAAAATGTGGATCAGGATTACCGGCAACAGGAATTTGAAAACTATAATACTACCGACGATCATTTGATGCATATCACAGGCATGCTAAAAGACCAGAACGGTACACTATATTTCAAGGTTAAGAATAGTTGGGGTACTGACGCAACTCGAAATGCCCATGGCGGTTATGTCTATTTCAGTGAGAGTTATATGCGTTTGAAGGCAATAAGTATCATGATCCATAAGGATGCTTTGCCAAAGGAAATCGCAAAAAAGTTAAACTTGTAATAACAAATTTCTGGAGGGGTATAATTTTTGATAGTTTTGAAATCGATGAAAACAGTCGCCTTTTTATTGTGCCTTTTTCCAGCTTTGGTTTTTGGTCAGTACGATTTCGAGACCCGATACTTTACCATTGATGCCGCTACATTACCAGAAGTTCCTGAAATCACTTCATTTCAATTAAACTGGAACCTGTCGGCTTCATCGGAAATTAAAAGCTTTTCCGATTTCAACCGAGTAACGGCCAACAATTATTGGGAAGCGGTAGATATGGCAGCAGCCCTGGAGGAAAAGGATAGTTTCAAGAAGGCAGAAGTTTCCGTAAAGGCTTTGAATCAGAAGTTTTCTGCTCTGGGTGGGAATGCTCAGTATCAGAGTGATGGTTCCACTAAGGTTCGAAACCAAGTCTATAAAGAACAGAGAGGTCTCGACCTCATCGATCCTTGCCCGCCCTTTGGAATTTGTCCGAGATGCGCACCTTATCGTATTGGAAGAGGATTCTAAATCAATTCGATACCATCTTCACGAATCACAATCTGCTTATCGCGATATAAGGTTCCGATGGCCTTTTTAAAGCTTTTTTTGCTAAGTCCAAGTTCGTTTTTAATTTCCTGAGGATCACTATTGTCATGCAATGCCAAAAACCCACCTGCGGCCTTCAGTTCCTCAAGAATATAATTTGCGTTGGGCTCGATACTTTTGTATCCTGGACTGTGAAGCACAATGTCCAATTTGGAATCGGTGCGCACTTTTTTGATAAAACCTTTGATACGGTCACCGGGACGAATGTCTTCAAAAATATCATTGATATGTATGAGACCGAGGTGTTTTCCATTCACAATCACGTTCGCGCCTAAATCTCCAATATGGGTCACCATGATGTCTACTTCATCGAACTTCTTTACTGTAAGCTCTTGATTGTCTAAGAATTTTTTAGTTTTGCTGGATCCTACCAATCGCTCTGTCTTTTCATCTAAATAAAGATACACTGTATACCAACTACCCACTTTCATCGGCCGTGCCTGTTCCTTGAAAGGAACGAAGAGTTCCTTTGTTAGGCCCCAATCCATAAAGGCTCCGAACTTGTTAACATCATTGCAGCGCAGGTAACCAAAGGTATTCAAGGTAAGTTCTGGGGTCTCGGTGGTAGCGATGGGTCGTTCCTCATTGTCTAGATAGACAAATACCTTAATGATATCTCCTAACTGATAGCTTTTTGGTTTGTAACGATGGGGAAGCAATACTTCATTCCCTTCTTCATCACTCAAATACAGTCCAGGGTCCGTTTCCCGGTCGATCTTTAATTCATTGTATTGCCCTAAATGTATCATGTGGCAAAATTACGCTATTCCCTTCTATAATTTCACGGATTACAAAATTATGTGCCTTTAGGCTATGTGCTTGAAATACCCCTTAAGAATTGTATCGTTCAATGTAGGTGGTGTATGGACTTCCAGCAATTTCGGACGATCGCTCTCTTCAAAAAAGTGAGCTAATGCATGTTTTAATTCCTGTTCATTTCTAGCCTCGGAATAGTCCCAATGGTACAGTTCGCAAAGCGGTTTTGCTGTTAAGTCATGGCGGGTTTCAAAAAACCGTTCGAAATGGTCTACTTCTTTAGCCTTCGGCAATATCCGAAAGATTCCTCCTCCGGAATTATTAACGAGTACAATACGAACGTCTTTGGGCACATACCCATTCCACAAGGCATTACTATCGTAGAAGAAACTTAGGTCGCCAGTAACCAACACCGTTGGTTTTCCAGAAGCTACTGCTGCACCCAAAGCTGTACTGGTACTTCCATCGATACCACTTGTTCCCCGATTACAGAACACTTCCCAGCTTTCGTTGCTGTCAAATAATTGTGAATAACGCACTGCTGTGCTATTGGCTAGGTGAAGGAGATACCCGTTAGGAATATTTTGGAAAACCTCATCATACACTCGAAAGTCGGAAAAGGGAACCTCCTTAATATAGGATTGATGCTTTTCCAGTCGTTTGTGTTTTATCTCCAACCAGTGGGATTGGTATCCGCTTGCGACACTAAGGGTGTAAGGCAAGAAACGTTCAAAAAGTTGGTTAAGATGGGTTTTGAAGTGTTTTTTAAGTATGAAAAAGGTGTCGTTTGCAGAATAAGGCCCCACATGCCAATGTTCTTGCGGTGGATATTTTCGTAAAAAAGCCTTGATTCTTTTGGATACAATCATCCCTCCAAAAGTGAGTAAAATATCGGGTTGTAATTCACCGAATTCTTCATCGGTCAATGAAGTGATCAATTGGTCGATGGCAGGTATAAAATTAGGATGATGTATATTGGACAGCGTTTCCGTGAGCACCAAAACACTCTCATCCTGACTCAGATAGTCGATGTATCGAGCTTCAATGGAATTCGGATCCAGAGCCCCCACCAAAATCATTTTCTTGTTGGCTTGATTCCATTTCTCAATATATCCCCCTAAATCTTCCTCCCATAGCGGGGTTTCTATAACCAATTGAGGTTTTGGATACACTTGGGTTGTTTCCACAACATCGTAGAGCGGTTCTGAAAAAGGAAGGTTAATGTGTACAGGCCCCATTTCGGAGAGGGCGATATCCATTGCCTTATTTATTTCTTCTTCATTGTATTCTTGAAATGCTTCTCCTTCTTTTAAATTGGCGGAATATAAGATGTGTCGTTCATAGACATTCTCCTGGCGAATGGTTTGTCCATCCCCGATGTCGATTAGTTTTTCCGGCCGGTCGGCAGAAAAAACCATCAATGGAACATGACTGTAAAAGGCCTCTGCAATGGCGGGATAATAGTTCAATAAAGCAGAACCTGAGGTACACACCAATCCGACCGGTTGCTTCAATTGCTGGGCCATTCCTAAACCAAAAAAAGCGGCACAACGTTCATCTACGACACTATAACAAGAAAAGGAATCATTAGAAGTAAACCCTATGGTTAACGGTGCATTTCTTGAACCGGGTGAGATAACCATGTGTTCAATTCCTTTTGCAAGGCATAATTGAACCAGGGTTTGCGAAAGGATTTTGGACGAGTATTTCATTCAGTACAAAGATAGCAAGACCCCTTTAATTTTTAAAGAAGGGGTTGTAGAACCTGTAACATGGTTTGTAGCTTGTTTTCCGTTTCCTTCCATTCCAGGTTAGGTACAGATGCTCGGGTGATTCCTCCACCCACATAAATTGAAGCCATCCCTTCTTCAATTTTCATACAGCGGAGATTTACGTACAGACTTGTATTTACTTCCTTTTCTCCCAACTCACCCAGGAATCCCGTATAAAACTCTCGATCATATCCCTCAAATTCCGTGATAAATTGTTTTGCTTTCAAAGTAGGGGCCCCACAGACTGCTGGAGTTGGGTGTAGACTTTCTACAATATCGAACAAAGTGTTTTTTCCTTTTTTGATACAGCCACTGATATCGGTACGAAGGTGCATGACAGTACCTGCTAGGTGATTATGGGTTTTAGATATCTTGATGACCGATAATACTTTTTGCAATTTATTTACGATATCGTCTACCACCATTTGTTGCTCCTCTCGCTCCTTTTCCGTCCAACCAACACGACCCAAAGCATCGGGATATTGTGTGCCTGCGAGCGCCATGGTGTTGAAACATTCTCCATCCGATTTCAAAAGGAGTTCGGGTGTTGCACCACACCACAATCCTGTTTTAGGATGGTACCAAACATATCGATACGCCGTTGGGTACAATGAAAACAAGGACACGATCAATTGTTGCAAGTCGAGCTTGTCCACCTTTTCAATATGGCGTCTTGAAGTAACGATTTTCATGGTTTTTTTTCGCTCCAACCATTGCAATGCTTTTTGCACCAATACCTCATAGGCATCCTGCTCATTGGGGTTATCATGAATTTCCACGGGGTGTGGACTCCTACGAATCCCTTCGAAGGGGGTTTGAATAATTTCCGCTGCCGACTTAGGAATCGTATACGCTTCCTTGGAAGTATCAAACGGATGAAACACAAAGCATGCTTTCGAGTTTTGGTCGTAGATATAGGTGGTTGTATCCTTTTGAAGGTAGGCTTTCATCTCCATCGAGTCGGGAGATGAAAAAACCACAAAGGGAAGCCTTCTTTCTAAATGATCTGCAATTCTCCGAATTAAATCGTCCATTTAGGGGTGTTTATTTTGTTAGGCTAAGCGTTGTCATTTTAACAAACGATACTAGGTTTCCATCATCATCCCTAATATCGATGTGCCACAACTGCGTCGTTCTTCCTTTGTGCACGTAACGGGCATGTGCGTATACATAGCCCTCTTTTACACTCTTTACATGATTGGCAGAAATTTCGATACCACGAATTTGAAGCCGTTCCTCATTGGACAGCATAAATGCTGCTGCACTTCCCACACTTTCTGCAAGAGCGATGGTTGCCCCTCCGTGAAGCACTCCATCCGGCTGATATACCCTTGAAGTGACCGGCATTCGCGCGGTGAGTGAATCTTCAGAAAGATCAACAAACTCAATTCCAAGGGTTTCCATTAAGGTGTTTTTACAGATGGCATTGCTCTGTGCCAGCAAATAGGCTTTGTCCATTTTCATACCCGTTTCTTTGGAACCCTAAAGGTAAAAAAACAGTAGGATTTTACCTCAATTCCTGTTTCAACCCGTTCAGCAAAAAAAATCAATTGTGCATTTCGTCGAATATTTTTGTCTTTTCAACTATTAATTGCCTATCTTCGGTGTTAATTGTAAGATTTTTCTTAACCCCCGTACTATGAAAAAGCAATTACTTACCCTTGTAACCCTACTCCTTGGAGGGGTTTTATTCGCCTCGATTCCGCAAGTGGAAAAGCAGGCTTTGTTGGATTTATACAATCAAACGAAAGGATATACCTGGAATCAAAAATGGGATCTTACCCAAGATGTAGCGCTTTGGGAGGGGGTAACCATTTCTAACGGACATGTAACCGAAGTTCGGATGCTGTTTAACAATTTGGAAGGTTCCTTACCCTCCAGTTTGGGACAACTTCAAGAATTAAAAGTTTTGGAACTTTCCTTCAACAAAATCAACGGAACGCTTCCTAAAGAATTGGGTTCCTTGCAAAAACTCGAAATACTGGCACTGAATGGCAACTTTCTTACAGGTACAATTCCTGCTAGTTACGGACAACTTAAGAGTTTGAAACAGCTTCACCTAAGCAGTAACCAACTAACAGGGTCCATCCCATCTAGCTTGAACCACCTAGATCAGTTGGAGGTTTTCAATGTGTTCCAAAATCAACTGATTGGAGAAATTCCATTGCAGTTGTCGAAAAGCAGAAATATAAAGGAATTTGTAATTGCAGAGAATCAATTCAACCCTTCTGAAGAGGTGTCGAAAATATTATTGAGCCGAAGTGCACAAACAAGTGTATTTGGCAATTCCTTCAATCCAGAATCAAAGCAAATCATCGCGATTGAAACGGAAGAAGGAAATTAATTATTCCCAAATCTACCCTAAACTGAACCCTTCCCTCGGAAGGGTTTTTTTGTGAATTTATAAACAGAAAACGTTGTAGTGCATCTCGAATTAAAAATATCCCACATATTGCCTTCAGATTTTTTATCTTTAACAAAACTAAGTAATCAAAAGTTTCATGAGGAACCAAAGCAGGGTAATCATCGAGAATGTCTACCCTCAATTAAATGGAGGAAAACATCCCATCGGCTGTGTTGTGGATGAAATTATAACGGTGGAAGCCGACGTATTTGGTGATGGTCATGATGTCATCGGAGCCAGTTTGTGTTTCAAACATGCCAAAGAGCGTAAATGGAGTGAAGTAAGGATGATTCCATCGGTGAACGACCATTGGAGTGCCTCCTTTCAAGTGAGCAAGCAAGGATTTTACGAATACAAAATTGAAGCCTGGGTAGATCATGCTCTCAATTGGCAGCATGGGATCGAACGAAAAATCGATGATGGTCAGAAAGTGACTTCAGAGCTCTTGGAAGGTGTAGAATATATCGAAGCTATCTTTGACCAGTGCACCAAAGAGGAGCAGGAGTACCTTTCTGCTTTGAAATCCGATTTCAAATCGGAAACAGCCTATGACACTGCCGTTCGGGAAGCCAAATCGGAGCGATTGCATCATATCTTTTATAAATATCCTACCAAACCATTAAAGAACGAAAGCGATATATTGGAGGCATATTGTGACCGATTGAAGGCACGATTCAGCACTTGGTATGAATTCTTCCCCAGATCGGCTTCAAAAGAACCCGGCAAACATGGCACCTTTAAAGATTGTCAAGCCTTACTGCCTCGTGTGGCAAAAATGGGCTTCGACACCTTATACTTCCCTCCCATTCATCCCATTGGAGAAGTAAATCGAAAAGGAAAGAACAATACGACAGAGGCCAAGGAAGGCGATGTTGGGTCTTGTTGGGGAATTGGTTCTCAATATGGTGGACATAAAAGCATTCATCCCGAATTGGGAACGGTTGACGATTTCAAGGAATTGGTCGCCCAAGCTAAAGAGATGGGCATAGAAATCGCTATGGATTTTGCTCTTCAGGCGGCACCCGACCATCCTTGGGTGAAGGAACACCCTCAATGGTTTAAATGGCGTCCTGATGGTACCGTACAATATGCCGAAAATCCGCCGAAGAAATATCAAGATATTCTTCCAATCTATTTCGAAAGCACCGACTGGAAAAATCTTTGGGACGAAATGCTATCGGTGGCCCTTTATTGGGTAGAGGAATTTGGCATACGCGTGTTTCGCGTAGACAATCCTCATACCAAGCCTTTCTATTTCTGGGGATGGCTCATCGCTGAAGTTAAAAAGAAGCACCCGGATGTCCTCTTCCTTTCGGAAGCATTTACGCGTCCGAAAGTGATGCATCAGCTTGGGAAACAAGGATTTACCCAATCGTATACTTATTTCACTTGGAGAAACAGTAAGTTCGAACTGATAGAATATCTCAATGAACTAACGAAAACAGAGCAACGCTACTTTTTTAGACCCAATTTCTGGCCGAATACTCCAGATATCAACCCTTGGGCGTTACAAGGAAATATAGAATCGGTATATCTTCAAAAGTATTTCTTGGCGGCTACCCTTTCCTCCAATACGGGAATTTACGGACCTGTTTTCGAATATATGCAAGGTGCTGCCCTTCCCGGTAAAGAAGAGTATTTGGATTCTGAAAAGTTCGAAATCCGTCATTGGGATTGGTCCATTGAGAACAAATTAACCACCCTCATTACGAAAATCAATCATATTCGTAAAGATCAGGCGGCCTTACAGCAGACCAACAATATTGAATTTTTAAATGTAGAGAACGATCAGTTATTGGCCTATTATAAATACGATCAGCATCATGAAAATGAGATAATTTGTATTGTAAATCTGGATCCATACTATACCCAAAAAGGAATGGTACAATTACCGCTCCAACATTTGGGCATCCACCCAGGACATCAGCTAAAAGTTCATGACCTGATTACCAACAGTAGTTATATCTGGGACAAGGAATGGAATTATGTGGAATTGCATCCAGTATTACCCTTCCACCTTTTTAAATTATACAAATAGTCATGGCAAAACTGGAAACCTCAAAATTAAAATCGCCATCTAACTTCGACACCACATGGGAAGCCTTAATGGACGACCCCGGTTTTGTAAAGATGTTCCTCTCGGAGGTTTTAGAGGAATACATTCAAAAACAGCGCTGGTATGGAGGGAAATCGAGCAAGCTGAAATATATCGAACTAGTAGAATATTTTCGCATACAACAAAATGAGGAAGTATATTATGGGCTGATTTTAGAGGTGAATTTCTACGAGGCTTTCTATCAGCATTATTTCATTCCCATTGCCTTTGTGACCGATGAAAATTTTGCCAAGGAAGAGCGTATCTTAAAAATCAGTATACGAGATATCGAAGGTTACATCATTGACGCGATTAATCTGGAAGCCTTCCGCAAATTGGTTTTTGAACGAATCATGCATGCCGAACCCAACGACCATACTAGGGTGCGTTACCATAAGGGAGAAAATTTTCAGGAGACCGAATATAAATCATCGCGATTGATGGGCATGGAACAGAGCAATACCTCTGTTGTAATCAATGAACGCTGTATCATCAAGTTTTTTCGACGCATTTATGCCACCCGAAATCCCGATTATGAATTGTCTCGCTTTCTTTCCGATAAAAAGGGGTTCAAGAATACGCCCGCCTATTGGGGTAGCTTGAATATTAAGGATAGTGAGAATATCATCACTACCATTGCTCTGATGCAGGAATTGGTACCGAATGAGGGGGATGCCTGGGAATACATGTTGAAAAAGTTGGATACGGTATTTCGTACCATTTCCGAGAAAAAAATCAAAATCAAAAAACTTCCGCAGGTGGCGATGTTTGCACGCTTGAAGACCCATGAAGTCCCACCGGAACTGATAGACTGGGCCGGATTGAGCATCTTTCAAGATCTACAACAACTGGGCAGACGCACGGCTGAAATGCATATCGCACTGGGAAGTGAATTCGAGGAAACGGCCTTTACCCCAGAGCGTTTTAATGGTGATTATGAAGTTTGGTTAAAAAATCGCTTACTCTATCAGTTTCAAAACCGATTGAATACCGTTGAAAACAATCTGCATAAGCTGGATGGGCTTACTTTGGAACTGGCCAAACAGTTTCTTGAAAACAAAAATGAAATTAGAAAGCGATTCATGGATTTCGATTGGACGAAGTTAAAAGGAGAGCGCTTGCGAATTCATGGGGATTACCACTTGGGGCAAATCTTAGTTAAGGACGGCGATTTCTACATCCTCGATTTTGAGGGGGAACCTGAAAGCACCATTCGCGACCGAAAAGTAAAACAGCCACCATTGAAAGACGTGGCTGGCCTATTCCGCTCCTTCCATTATGCGATTTATGCCACCATTTTCAATAACGGTGATAAATACGCCCAGAGCGATGAAGACTTGTTTTATGCAGGCGAACTATTGTATCGCTATTTTATTGGCGTCTTTTTAGAAACCTACACCGAAAAAATCCAAAATGCCAATATCAATATTGGATACCAACAGGAACGTATTTTTGTTTTGAAGTATACTATGTTGGAAAAAGCAGTATATGAATTGGGATATGAAATGAATGCCCGTCCGCTATGGGCCGTAATTCCATTGGAAGGCATTGCATCAATAATGAAATTAGAAGCACACCATGGGTAAAGTTATTCCACATAGTTTTTTTACCGAATTTGATATCAATCTTTTTAAGGCTGGAAAACACTTCCGACTCTACGAAAAATTAGGAGCCCATCTTACGGAACTGGATGGAGAACAAGGCGTGTATTTCGCTGTATGGGCACCCTCGGCTAAGGCTGTTTCCGTGATTGGGGATTTTAATTATTGGATTGAAGGGGAACATCCTTTGAACGTTCGATGGGATGGTTCCGGTATTTGGGAAGGGTTTATTCCTGGTGTTCAACAGGGGGATAAATACAAGTATAAAATCCACTCCCACCATAATGACATCAAAACAGAGAAAGCCGATCCCTTTGCCCGTCGTTGCGAACACCCGCCCATGACGGCCTCCATCGTATGGAATACACGGTATGATTGGAAGGACAAACAATGGATGGAAGCTCGTAAGACCAAAAACCAATTGGACCAGCCTTTCTCAGTGTATGAAGTACATTTAGGATCGTGGATGTTCAATGCCAAAGAAAATAGACCGCTTACTTATCTGGAATTGGCCAAAGAACTTACCGATTACGTAAAAAAAATGAATTTCACCCATGTGGAATTTATGCCTATTATGGAATACCCCTATGATCCATCTTGGGGATATCAGCTAACTGGATATTTCGCACCTACTTCTCGCTTCGGAAAACCAGAAGATTTTATGCATTTGGTGGATGAATTGCATAAAAATGACATCGGAGTAGTATTGGATTGGGTACCCTCCCATTTCCCTGAAGATGCCCACGGATTAGGCTATTTTGACGGATCACATCTTTACGAACATCCCGATAGACGTAAAGGGTATCATCCCGATTGGAAAAGTTTGATTTTCAATTATGGCAGAAACGAAGTACGGGCATTCCTTGTAAGTAACGCTATATTTTGGTTAGACCAATACCATGCCGACGGACTGCGGGTAGATGCTGTGGCTTCCATGTTATATCTGGATTATTCTAGAGAAGAGGGCGAATGGGAACCAAACCAGTACGGAGGAAGGGAAAACCTGGATGCGATTTCCTTTTTAAAAGAATTAAACGAAGAGGTATATGCCAGTTTTGAAGGTGTTCAAACGATTGCAGAGGAGTCGACTTCCTTCCCAATGGTCTCTAAACCAACCTTTTTAGGTGGATTGGGCTTTGGCATGAAATGGATGATGGGTTGGATGCACGATACTCTAGAATATTTCAAAAAAGAACCCGTCTATAGAAAATACCATCAAAACGATCTTACCTTCAGTATGACCTATGCCTTTACTGAAAACTTCATGCTTCCCTTGAGTCATGACGAAGTGGTATATGGCAAAAAGTCCCTGCTATATCGCATGCCCGGGGATGAATGGCAGCGCTTTGCCAATTTGCGTTTGCTCTTCAGCTATATGTATACCCATCCTGGAGCAAAACTTCTTTTTATGGGTGGCGAATTTGGACAGGGCGAGGAATGGAATTTCCAACAAAGCCTCGATTGGCACGTTTTGGATTATCCCGTACATCAGGGCATCCAGAACTTAGTGTCCGATCTAAATGCAATGTATAAAAAAGAGGCGGCGCTCTATGAAAAGCAGTTTTCTTCAGAAGGATTTGAATGGATCGATTACAACGACGCTGAAAATTCAGTAATTACGTATATCCGAAAAGGAAACGATCCCAATCAGGACGTGATCGTGGTCTGCAACATGACACCAGCACCAAGGGAATCTTATCGAATTGGCGTACCCGCAGCCGGAAAATACCGACTCCTATTTAACAGTGATGACGAACATTATGGAGGCAGTGGTTTTAAGGTGAAAAAGCAAATAACTTCAGAGCCGGAAGCATGGCAATTCCGAAAGGATTCCATGATTTTGGACTTACCCCCATTGGGCATGATGGCCTTTAAACGCGTGAATTCCAAAGCAAAAAGTTAACGAAATCGATTTCGATTGTTGATTACTTTCCTGAATTAATCCATTTAGATAGATTTGCTTTTCGCAGAAAAGCTTTCATTTGTAAAGCCTGATAATTTGACGTACGAACTATGATCATAAATACTGAATTGGAACATAAGGGAAATCAATTTCCCTCCCGAATAGTAAACTTCAAAAACGACAGAAATAAATTCCTAATAACTTCCGAAAACGACGTTCAACTCGAAGTCACCATCGTCCGCGATAGCGTTCTTCGCTTCCGCTATGCTACCGATGGTAGTTTCCCAAAAGACTTCAGTTATGCGATCGATCAAGACTCCGTACAAGGGTATAATCACTTGGAGTATTCCGAAGAAAAAGAGCGCTATGTCATTCGCACTGCCAAGTTGGTATTGTACATTGATAAAGACAATATGAGGAAGTCGATCTACGATATAGCGGGAAATCTTATCAATGAAGATGAAATAGGCTTCCACTGGGAGTATAGTTATGAGCATGGTAGCGACATCGTTAAGATGAGCAAACAGGAACAGAAAATGGAGTGCTATTATGGTTTAGGGGATAAACCCACCCATTTCAATATAAAAGGACGACGCTTTCAAAACTGGGTAACCGACGAATATGCCTTTGGTAAGGATCGGGATCCATTATATAAGGCAATACCATTTTACATTGGGCTGCATACCAATATTGCCTACGGCATCTTTTTCGATAATACCTTCCGTACCTTTTTTGACTTCGGACATGAACGTAGAAATGTAACCAGTTACTGGGCGCAAGGAGGAGAAATGAACTACTACTTCTTCTATGGCCCCGAAATGGTTGAAGTGGTGAATAGCTACACCGACCTTACTGGAAAACCGGAATTGCCGCCTTTATGGGCGTTGGGTTTTCACCAAAGTAAATGGAGCTATTACCCCGAAAGCCAGGTACGCGACTTGGCCAAAAAATTTCGCGACCTAAAAATCCCTTGTGATGCGCTGTATTTGGACATTGATTATATGGAGGGATGGCGTTGTTTTACTTGGAATAAAGAATACTTCCCAGACCCAAAAGGCATGGTAAGTGATTTGGAGGCCGATGGCTTTAAAACCGTAGCTATTATCGACCCAGGCATTAAAATCGATAAAGATTATTGGGTATATCAAGAGGCTTTGAAAAACGATTATTTCTGTAAAAGAGCCGATGGTCCGTTGATGCGTGGAAAAGTGTGGCCTGGAGAATGTAATTTCCCAGATTTTACCAACCCTAAGGTACGTGAATGGTGGAGCGGACTCTATAAGGAATTGATAGAAGATATCGGTGTTAAGGGAGTTTGGAATGATATGAACGAACCTGCTGTCATGGAGGTTCCCACCAAAACCTTCCCTCTGGATGTACGCCACGATTACGATGGGAACCCCTGTAGCCACAGCAAAGCCCATAATGTTTATGGGATGCAAATGGCGCGTTCTACCTATGAAGGTGTAAAAAAATATGTGTTTCCAAAGCGTCCTTTTATCATTACTAGAGCCGCCTATTCAGGAACTCAGCGTTTCTGTTCTACATGGACAGGAGATAATGTGGCCAGTTGGGAACATTTGTGGATTGCCAATCAGCAAATACAGAGGATGGCCATCAGCGGAATGAGTTTCGTAGGAACCGATATTGGAGGATTTGCAGAACAGCCTACCGGAGAATTATTCCTTCGATGGATTCAGTTAGGTATCTTCCACCCCTTTTGTCGCGTACACTCTTCTGGGGATCATGGTGATCAAGAACCTTGGTCATTTGATGAAAATGTAACAGACATTACGCGAAAGTTTATTGAACTGCGCTATAAGTTATTGCCCTATATCTACACTACCTTCTACCAATACGCAATGGAAGGTACCCCAATGGTGCGTCCATTGGTGTTGTTTGATCAGGAAGATCATCAAACCTACTATCGCACCGATGAGTTCTTGTTTGGTGACCACTTGCTAGTGTGCCCAATCTTGGAACCCAATGCCAAAGGCCGACGCATGTATGTGCCACGAGGGAATTGGTATAATTACTGGACGCATGAAATTGTGGAAGGCGGAAAAGAGGTATGGGTAGATGCCGATATCGATAGAATTCCGCTCTTCGTAAAAGAAGGAGGAATTATCCCGAAATATCCCGTACAGCAGTATGTGGGTGAAAAGGAGTTTGATGAAGTGGAATTGGAAGTCTATTTCAAAGAGGGTAAGGAGGTTTCTCAGTTATATGAAGATGCGCACGATGGATATGACTATCGTAAGGGACGCTTCAGCATGCGTACTTTCAAGTTGACAGGAAAATCGAAGGAGCTAATTATTCAGCAGCATAAAGAGGGGAAATATACCACTGGGTATACCAAGTTTAAGTTGGATTTGAAACGATTGCCATTCACAATCAAATCGATTTATATGGATAACCAACGTACCCCTTTAACCTCATTGAAGGTTAATGGAAACACCTCTTTGGTGGTGGATAAGAATTTCACCGAATTACATATAATCGGCAAATAATAATGAAGGTTATTTGGTAGGGGTTACCTGTAGGTTTTGGTATTCAATGTCTAAATAGATGGCTCCTTTCTTTGGGCCTTCGGTTCGCATTTCCTTACGGTCGATTTCGGTATCCTTTCCCATAAAGTTGATGGGTATTCTGAATTTTTCTACTTCAAATTGAACAGTCACCTTGTTGGGCAATACATTGTTCTTGGAATCGAAGCCAAATTCGATCCAGTAGACCCCTTCTTTCTTGGTACTGATTTCAGCTGCATGCACCCGAGACTTTTCTATATCCAAATAGAGTTTGGCAATGGAGAAATCGCTTTGATCGGTTGTAGGGATGAGATTCACCACTTTGTAGGAAATTCCATTTAAGGTTTCATTTCCTCTATTGACGCTGAAAACTGGAGCCTCCAGCAACTGACTCAAGGAAAAGTCCAATCCTTTTTTGGGAATCAGCACAAAATCATCCGAATCAAATTTAAGGTCTTTACCCTTTACAAATTCCAAGGTCGCTGTCTTGGTGGGCATCTTGATAAAACTGATATCCACGTTAAACGTCACCTCCGCGCGATAGGCTTCCACAGATTCCAGACGTTCCATGATTCTTTTTAAATCTGTATCCAGTTCCTGTGCTCCAACCAATTGTAGCACGAATAAGCTAAAACCAATAAATAGCCATTTCTTCATTCGATATCCGATTTTTTAAAATACCGCACTCCAATAAAGAGTGTTAGTAATATGTATACGACCAAAACCCCGTGTCCAAAGAAAATCGAATCCCACGGAATTTCGTAATAGAAAAACTTCTGCCAGGTATTGATCAGTCTTGGAAAAAACCAATAATCCCATCCCAAAAAGTCATAATTCAATTGAGATCCCAAGTTCGTCATAATCAATGCCAAAGTAGCAACAATCCAAGTTTTTAAGGATTCTTTTAGAAACACCGCCAACGTCATGCACAAGACTGCATAAAATAACATTGTAACGGTGCCACTCAGGAACCCGAAAACCAATCGTCGAAATGCATCCTTCGGCTCAAAGAAATTAAGGCTTTCGAAATACACCAATAAATCTCCCTGACCAAAAAGCCCGTAAGAAAAAAGGAATGCCGTTACCGCTAAAAGAAAGACAACGACAATTGTAAAAAGCGTGGCAGTGATGTACTTGGCTAGTATATACCGCGCTTTGGAAACAGGTTGCAGAAATACAGTTCTGAGCGTGCCATCCTGATACTCTAAGGTAAACATACCCGTCACGATAATCATCAGAAGTAAAGGTAAATGGAACCAAAGGGAATTCAATAAGAAATAGGTAAGCAGGTTTCCATTTAACAAATTACCTTCAAAATAGAAGGTGTCTTGTAATGAATCCAACAAGGTGTCCAAAATATCACTCCCCTGATCGTAAGCAATGGCAAAGACCACAAATTCAAGTAAAAATATTGCCCCTAAAGCGAAGTAGGTTCGCCTTTGCTTTAATAACTTAAAAATCTCTACCTTAATTAATTGAACCAACATAACTAAAGCATTTCTTGAAAGTTAATAATAGGGTTTACCGAAGCTATTTCGACGCCTTCTTCCAAGAGTTTCTTTATCAAATCGGTAACAGAATCTTCATTAATCTTAACAATAACTTTGTTTCCATCAATTCTAGATTCATATCCCTTTAAGGTATTCGAGGTGCTCAATCCGTTCCCTCGTATTTCATAGGTGGTAATGTATTTATCGAGAATTTGTTCGAGGGTACCGGAGAGCAACATATTGCCATCCTTAAGTACATAAAGAGTATCACAAAGACTTAGCAATGGCCCCATAATATGTGAAGACAAGATGATAGCCAAACCCTTTTCTTTCGCCAATTGAATGATCAATCCCTTCAGGGCCTCTGTACCCATGGGATCCAATCCAGAAAAAGGTTCGTCCCAAACCAACGTTTGTGGGTCATTCAACAAAGCGATGGCAATTCCCAGTCGCTGCTTCATCCCCATAGAATATTTGCTTACTTGGGTAGGATTGGAAACTGTTAGCCCCACCTCTGTAAGCTTTTGATCTATGTCTCTTTCGGAAAGCAATACCCCTTGCATACTTGCAAAAATCTTAAGGTTTTCGCGAGCTGTTAAATAGGGGTATAAGGAAGGCTTTTCGATGATGCCGCCAATGGGTTTTTTAGATGTGGTAAGAACTTCCACCGTTCCTGATGTGGGGGCAATTAAGCCAGTAATGATTTTAAACAATGTAGATTTACCTGCACCGTTAGCTCCCAATACCGCACAGATCTCTCCTTGGGCACAATGCAGACTTACTCCATTTAGCACCCGATGCGGCCCAAATTCCTTGACGATTTCTTGGGCGCTTATAATGATATTGGCTGCTGAAGTACTAATTTCTTAAAATCGATTTTAGAAATATAATTGGTTTCCATAAAAGTTCGTTTCCAAAAATAGGATCGGAAAAGAAACAACGGGTCTTTCACCATAAAGTATGGAACATAATGGTACCATTTCACCCCTTTACTTTCATAAAAAGTCTCCATCTCTTCACGCATTCCTAATTCTTCAGCCGCTACAAGCGCTGCCATCCGCTGACATTTAGAGCCGATGTACATCGCTCCTATCCTCTTTTGAAAACCATAGAGAAAGAGCATGTCTTTTGCTCGTTTGTAGTTCTGAAAACGCGACCACCCATCCATGAGCACCAAAAAAATATGGACAAAAGAAAACAGAAAAAAAGAGATCCAAAAGAGAATCCACCAAACATTTCCCCGCTCTAATGCCTTCCAGAGTTCCCATCCGTACCAATAGGATTCCAAGGCAAATAAAATCAATGACCAATAAAGTAATTTACCTACACGTAAGTAAGAGACTATTGGGTTCGGAGCTTTTATGTTATGATAGGCCAACAAATACGAATAACTCAAAATAAAAATCCTCTGGAGAGAAATGCGAAGGTATGAAATTCATATAATTAGCGATATTCATTCTTTCGTAAACTTCGAATTTGCTGTATGACTTTATCACTATCCCATGCAGCAGCCCCTACCTTACGGATAACTATTTTTCCGTTGGGAGCAATTAAGTAGGTCGTTGGAAGCGATGCGGATTCCAACTTTTCGGGCGCCATTGTCTTTGGAAAAAATACTGGTAATTGATAGCCTTTTTTATCAAGAAATCTACGAACCGTCTCGGGATCTTCATAGGATATGAAATAGAAATGGGCCTCCTCACGCATGGCATCATATAACGATTGTAGTGATGGCATTTCCGCTATACAGGGTGGACACCAGGTAGCCCAGACATTCAAAACTATAACCTTCCCTTTAGAATTTAATAAGTTATAGGTAGTACCATCCATGGCCTGCAATGACCAGTTAAAATCACTCAAAACCTCACGATCTTCTTCATCGATCATGGATGGACTAAAGGCAATCAATCGATTTACAAAAACCCTAATAGGAGTGCCTGTTTGGGGAATCAAAACCAAAGCCAGGAAAACCAACATCACCAAGGTACTCCCGTGTTTTTTTATGAATGTCTTTACGGATGCCATATCTTCTAAACCATTTAAAAAATAGGATATTGCCTCTTTGGAAATCACAACCTAGAGCGTAATCCCGTACTTTTAATCATGAATTGATGACTCGTTTCTTCCTTGCAAAATTCTTAACAAAAATAACCCAAAGCTGGGTCTAGGGTCTATAATTTCGGCATAAAAAATAGTATTTTTAGGAAAAATTAAACACCATGACAAACCGCAGGGAATTTGTAAAACAATCGGCATTGGTTGGAGCTGGAATCGCGCTAGCCCCCACCCTATCTTTTGGAATGCGCCATCCGCTAAAAGAAAAATTAAATATTGCCTTTATAGGCGTAGGACTTCGGGGCACCAACCATTTGAGCAACACGCTACAACGAAACGATTGTAATGTGGTTGCCATCTGTGATATTGATTCCCGCAGAAATGATATTGCACTTAATCTTATTTCTAAAGCTGGCCAATCCAAACCAAAAGTATTTGGCAAGAACGATTACGATTATAAAAACCTACTGGAACTCCCTGAGGTAGACGCTGTAATTATTTCTACGCCATGGCTTTGGCATACCCGCATGGCAGTGGACGCTATGAAGGCGGGAAAATACACTGGTGTGGAAGTCTCTGCCGCCAATACCATGGAGGAATGCTGGGATTTGGTAAATACGCACGAAGCTACTGGTTCCCATCTTATGATTTTGGAGAATGTCAACTACAGGCGCGATATCATGGCTGTGCTCAATATGGTAAAACAGAACCTTTTTGGAGAATTGGTACATTTCCGCTGTGGATATCAACACGACCTTCGATTTGTAAAATTCAACGATGGGAAAACACCGTACGGTCTTGGTGTTGAATTCGGCGAAAAAGGGATTTCAGAATCGGCCTGGCGCACACAACATTCCCTATTGCGCAATGCCGATGTTTACCCAACCCACGGCGTAGGCCCCATTGCTGTTATGTGCGACATCAACAGAGGCAACCGATTGGTAAGCATTACTTCCATGGCCTCGAAAGCCATTGGACTTCATAATTACATCGTAAAACATGGGGGGGGAGATCATCCAAACGCCAAGTTGAAATGGAAACAGGGTGATGTTATTACTTCCATGATTGAAACTGCCAATGGTGAAACCATCCTAGTAACGCACGACTGCAACTCTCCTCGCCCATATTCCTTAGGGTTCCGGGTACAAGGAAGCGAAGGTTTGTGGGAAGTCGATGGCAATCGTATCTATATTGAAGGAAAAACGGAAAAGCCCCACCAATGGGATGATGCCACTTCCTGGTTAAAAGAATATGACCATCCTCTTTGGAAGAAATACGAAGAAGAAGCAACCGGTTCCGGTCATGGTGGCATGGATTTCTTTGTATTGAACGCTTTTGTGGAATCGGCCAAACAAAATATCGCTCCACCACTAGATGCCTATGATGCAGCTGCATGGAGCGCTATTACACCGCTTTCGGAGGTTTCCATTGAAAACAATGGAGAACCGCAATATTTCCCGGATTTCACAAGAGGGATGTGGGTAAAGAGAGCTCCCTACAACTGGATGAAAGATACTTTCTAGTGCTACAAGCATGACCATTACTACTCCTGCTCGTGTTTGTCTATTTGGTGATCATCAAGATTACTTGGGACTGCCCATAATTGCATGTGCTATCGATCGCTATATGATCTTACAGGCCGTCCCAACCAGCAATGACTACTTTCAAATTCAATTACCAGATATTGGGGAAACCAGAAGGATTCATTTTGAGGAGACCTTACAAGAGTCTGTCGCATCTATCGATTTTTTATTATCGGGTATGAGGGTTGTTCAAAGAAAGAACTGTAAGCCTTTCTCTGGTTATGATATTACTATTTCAAGTATTATTCCAATAAATGCTGGAGTCTCCAGTTCCTCGGCCCTTGTGGTAAG
>CAZOSF010000012.1:30241-40835 GCA_964582415.1 uncultured Alteromonas sp. | reverse complement strand
ATATCGTTGGGCTGTAAATGTGTTACTTGAACTGTGATACAGTCATTGGCATTGTCTTCGTCACCAGAAAGGTTGGTACAAATTGTGAACTCATACGTTTGCCCCACATTGGATAAATCGGCGGGGGTAGCAAACGTGAATTGACCCGTTTCGGCAGAGTTTACGGAACCTGCAAAAGTTTCGGTCACAACCGCACCACCGTCGATCTGATAAGACACCTCAAAATTTGAAGCCGCTTGCAATCCATAGTTAAATACGGTTATTGTAACATCTTCACTATTGGTAAGTGTTCCACTTACAGGTGCATCCAAACTAACAGCTCCCATATCTTGGTTGAAGTTAGGTGCAATTTGGAATACTCCTACCACCCCTTTACGTCCGGAGTTCATATATTCATTGATAAACCAGAATTCTTTGTCGTTTGCAGGATCGATATCAATCTTGCTATAATCTCCGTAACGAAGTCCTGGAATATTGGCGTTACCATTGGCAATCAACCCTTCGGCAATAGTCATGGTATTCAATGGGTCGTTAGCATAACGTCCTGTGAAATATGAACTCACACGTACAGGATCAGGATCATTAGGATCGATGGTCATACCCGAATATCCCATACCGATGTTTCCAGCGTAGTCCATCATCAAACTTGCATGCCAAGCATGTTTTGCATCAGGAGCCGTATAGGTTCCTTCTTGATAAATTGACCAAGGTTGGTTATCCCCTGGCTGACGTAATTCATACCAACGAACAGCAGCATGTTCTCCTGAAGTAGCATCCACATCGATTACAAAATTGAAAACGGCAGAGTTATGTCCGCTAAATTTTCTGAACTGTGCTTGGTTCATGATGGTTGCCTGAAGGGCATCGATCGCTACTGCGTTACCGGGCTGGGTCAAGTTAGAGAAACTTCCGCCGTCGAAAACAGAGATGAACGGAGTTGCCGTAAGTTGTGTTGGAGAAGAAATGGTAGAGTTGGAAGTAGTATTCCAATCCACATCAATCGTCCAAACTTTAAGGTGGTCTTCTGTCACTCCTCCCCAGGCATCATCCTGTAGGTAAATAACGGTTGCTCCACCAGCAGCTGGCATATTGTCATCGGTTACGTTCAATACCTGTGGACTGAAGAAACCACTGGTTACGATTCCAGGAAGGTTGAATCCTAAAATCTGTGCAGATGGATTACCTGCTAGCATTTCATCGCGTTCCAAGGCCCAAACTTTATTAGAACCACCTGTATTTTCAGTGATATAGTACCCATCACTCCAAACAGAAAGTTTCTGGTAGTCTTGAATTTGGTTTACCACATAAACATTCCAGCCTGCGGTGAGTGGATCAGGCCCATCGGAAACCGCAACTTGCGCTCCACTACCTAAAAAGGTTACCACCCATCGATCGGCGGCAGAGTCATAGGAAACAGTCAAGTCACAACATCCTCCTGAAGGAAAAATAGAAGGGTTAGGAGGTAACTGCCCTGTCAAAGGGTTACCTGCCTTGTCGAATATACGGAACCCCGTGTTGAATACCACCATGACGTGGTTAGGTCCAACTGCCATAGATGGGTCAGTCGGCTGGGACCCAGATTGATAAGCGTCGAAAACAAGTCCAGGGGTTTTGCCTTGAAGTTTTCCCTGCATAGGATCTGGATTTCTGAAAAAGAAATCGTCTTCCTTTTGAGGGTCTTTTCCTGGGATTACTTTGATACGGGATGAACGACCATCTTCGGCCTCTTTCACCACATTTTCAAAAGTAGGAAGTTCTGAAAGACGCGACTGAATAGAAGGAACATAGGTCATAGACGTCACCGTTCCAACGTAGCTCGGCCCTTCTTGCCCAAACACTCCGGCAAAAACCAAAAGTGCTATTGCAAATAATTTGTAAGCTAATTTCATTTTACTTGGTTTTAATTATTTTTTGAAGAGTGCTAAAAGTACGGGATTCCGTATTATCCAACAAATTATACAAGGAAAACATAAAACTTTAAAAAAATGACAATAGTTTCTTTATAAAATCACAGTATTCTAAAAACAAATAACTGCACTATTACGAGGAAATTTGCAGAAAATCTCGCATTTTTGAAATCGACCAACAATTGTCCTTGGCACATTTGTTGCAAACTATAAACCAACAAACTGAATAAACACCATGAAAACGTACCTTTCTTTATTTGCACTATTGATTCTCTTCGGATGTTCCAGCTCCAAAAATGTTCAAAATACTCCTTCGGCTGAAGAAACGGAAAATATCAAAGCTGGTTTCGTGAAAGGAACCGTTCGTGTAGAACCTGTAGGTGGTGCTTGCCCATATCTTATTGAAGTAGAAAATGAAGGAGAGGCTCCTTATTTCCTAGACCCCGTAAATCTGATGGAATATTATCAGAAAGACGGTCAAAAAATCTGGTTCAAATTTCGAGGGTTGCGCATGATGAATCGATGCGAAAAAGCAAACCCCATCAGCATTTCTGAAATTAAAGACCGCACTGAATAAGGCATTCACCGTTTACTGAAGCCATTTCTTATACGAAACGGCATCTTGCATCTTTTCACTCAATTGATCAATAGGAACACGTACCTGCTCCATAGTGTCTCGATGGCGTAGCGTAACGGTCCCATCTTCCTTAGTTTGGTGATCTACGGTAATGCAATAAGGGGTTCCCGCTGCATCCTGTCTACGGTAACGTCTTCCAACAGCATCCTTTTCATCATATTGCACATTGAATTCCCACTGTAAATCCTCCACAATTTTCTGGGCTATTTCAGGCAATCCATCCTTTTTCAAAAGAGGAAGAATTGCAGCTTTTACGGGTGCCAAAATGAAGGGTAGTTTTAGAACGGTTCGAGTACTTCCATCTTCTAACGTTTCCTCTTGCAGGGAATGACTTAAAACAGCAAGGAACATACGATCTAACCCGATGGAGGTTTCTACCACATATGGAACATAGCGTTCATTCAATTCGGGATCGAAGTATTGTAGTTTTTTACCGGAATATTTTTCATGCTGACTCAAATCGAAATCGGTTCGAGAGTGGATTCCTTCCAATTCTTTAAATCCGAATGGGAAATTGAACTCAATGTCGGCAGCGGCATTGGCATAATGCGCCAATTTCTCATGATCATGGAAACGATAATTTTCAGCACCCATTCCAAGGGATAGGTGCCATTTCAGACGTGTTTCTTTCCAGTATTCATACCACTTCATTTCTTCTCCAGGACGCACAAAGAACTGCATTTCCATCTGTTCGAATTCACGCATTCTGAAGATGAATTGACGGGCAACGATTTCATTTCGGAAGGCCTTCCCTGTCTGGGCAATCCCGAAAGGAATTTTCATTCTTCCTGTCTTTTGAACATTGAGAAAGTTCACAAAAATCCCTTGGGCCGTTTCGGGACGAAGGTATAAATCCATAGCATTGTCGGCAGAAGCTCCCAATTTGGTTCCAAACATCAGGTTAAACTGACGAACATCTGTCCAATTTTTGGAACCCGTTTCTGGATCGGCAATTTCTAATTCTTCAATGAGGGCTTTTACATCGGCTAAATCTTCATTATCCAAAGATTTCGCCATCCGCTCAAGAATAGTTTGTTTTTGTTCTCTGTAACGAAGCACTCGCTCATTAGTGGCAACAAACTGAGATTCATCGAAAGCTTCTCCAAAACGTTTTTTAGCTTTTTCAATTTCCTTTTGGGCCTTCTGTTCCAACTTTTCTGCAAAGTCTTCGATCAACACATCGGCTCGATAACGCTTTTTGGAATCTTTGTTGTCGATCAATGGATCGTTGAACGCATCCACGTGACCAGAAGCTTTCCAAGTAGTTGGGTGCATCAAAATTGCGGCATCAATCCCCACAATATTTTGGTGCATATACACCATACTTCTCCACCAGTATTCTCGGATATTCTTCTTCAGTTCTACCCCATTCTGGGCATAGTCATAGACTGCACTTAATCCGTCGTAAATTTCACTCGATGCAAAGATGTATCCATACTCCTTGGCATGGGAAACTACTTTCTTAAAAATGTCTTCGTTATTTGCCATGGCGCAAAAATAAAAAAACCGCTACGATAGGCGTAGCGGTTTCGGTATTTTTTGATTTGGGCTTTTACTTTAGATCTAGGGTTGTAGATGCTACCTGTTGTGGTCCGTCGAATACATTGATAATGTATCTTCCTTCTATAAGATCTTCCTCTAGGGCGTCTACCATCACACAAACATCCAGTTCTTCTTGCTCATAGAAAACATTAGTGTTAGCACTATAGGTTAGGGAGTTACCATCAAATTCAATGGTTGCCTTTTCACCCAAGATATTGTTTTTTGGATTGATAACTTGTACAAAGAGCAAGCGGTCTCCTTTCTGAGCAACAATGTTTGGGGTTAGCGTAAAGCAGGCACGCAGTTTGTCGGCACGACTGGCACGACGGGTATCGACTACTCTTCCACTTTTGCGGATAATAACAGCTTCACCGCGTAAGTCAACCGCCTTCACTACAGATCCCTTTTTAATGGTTTCTGCCATCGCCAAATTCTCTTGGCTTACAGAATCTACCACCTTAATGGTTTCATCAATAATGGTTCTTGCACTGTCGATTTCAACCGCCAACATTTTATTGGCTTTGATCAAGCTATCGGCACGTGCAAACAGCATTTTTCTTTCGTCTTTCAAACGGTTGATTTCCGCTTTGTAACGCTTGATAAGGGCTACATTTGCTTCTGCCGTTTTCACCGAGTCTAACAAAACTTCAATACGCTCTCTCGCTGCAAGTAGATCTTTGTCTTTTAGTTCGTTGTCTTTGATAACTTCGTCGTAATTAGCAATCAATTCTTCCAATTCCGTTTGGATTTCCGCCTTCTGGTTTTCAAGTCCAGCTACTGTATTTTTGCTATCATTGTAAAGCGATACCGTATACACTCCCAAAGCAATCAGCAGGACGGTCAGCACGCCGATGAGTACCTTGTACTTGGCGCTGTTGTTTTCTTTGTCCATGGTTAAAAATGTTAGGTTAATAGAGCAAATGTAAATAAAGCTCCCCACCACAAACGTTTATGAAATGGTAAAAAAATTTAAATTATGTTAAATATATTATTCCCAAGGGTTTGCAGGGGATGCGGAGCGAAATTACTGAGAAACGAACAGGTTGTTTGTACCCAATGTAGGCATCAATTGCCTCTTGCCTGTTTTCACCGCAGTGGTGACCCCACTATGAAAAACCTATTTTACGGCAGGGTGAGGATTGAAGAAGCGACGGCCCTACTACAATTTCAAAAAAAAGGACTCACGCAAACCCTTTTGCACCAATTAAAATATCGAGGGGGAGAGTCTGTTGGGGCGCTGTTTGGTTCGTGGCTTGGAAACGATTTAAGAAATTATCCGGCTTTTCAAGAAATAGATATGGTTATTCCTGTTCCCTTGCATCGTTCCAAACTTAAAAAACGAGGTTATAATCAAGTAACCGCTTTCGGAAAGGGTTTGGCAAAGGCATTAGATGTGCCTTTTTGTGATACTATCTTGATCAAAACTTCAGGCGGTAGCTCCCAGGTGTTTAGGAAGCGATGGGGACGTTTCGAAAATGAGGGTGTTTTCCAACTGAATCGCCCAGAAAGATTAGAATCCCGGCATGTCTTGTTAGTAGATGATATTGTTACCACTGGGGCCACCCTTGAAAAATGTGCTTTGGTGTTGAAGAAGGGAAACCCGAAGAAACTTAGTCTTGCAACTATCGCTATTGCCTAACAAAGATTCGTTATTTTTGTTTCAATGAAAAACACTTTCTATAATGTATTGGCACTGTTTTGCTGCGTACTGCTGTTTTCGCATTGTGCCAAGAAAGGAAGTCCGGATGGAGGGCCCAAAGACAGCATTCCCCCGATCATTGTAAAAAGTAATCCTGAAAACTTTACCACGAACTTTGAAGGAGAAGAGATTCGAATCTATTTCGATGAGTATATCAAGTTGAAAAACCTTCAGCAGAACCTCATCGTATCACCTCCGTTGCAGTATCAGCCTGTTATCACCCCAATTACTTCTGCCAAAGTATTGAAAATTAAAATTCAAGATACATTAAAAGAAAATGCCACCTATGTTTTCAACTTCGGCAAAAGCATTGTGGATAATAATGAAGAGAACGAATTTGAATACTTCAAATATGTATTTTCAACCGGCTCCTATATCGATAGCCTTAGTATCAAAGGAAGGGTGAATGACATTTTACTGCCGAATTTAGAAGGGAAAGCTACGGTGATGCTTTATGAATTGACGGAAACATTCAAGGATTCAATCATTTATTTCGAAAAACCCACCTACGTTAGCACAACCAAAGAAAAGGATCCCACTTTCGAATTGACTAACTTAAAGGAAGGGCAATACCTATTGGTCGCCTTATTGGAGGAACCCAGCAATTATACCTTTCAGCCCAAGAAAGATAAGATTGCTTTCCATCCCACCCCCATAACATTACCGGGCGACTCTACTGCAGTATTGAATCTCTTTATGGAAATACCCCATTATCGATTTAACAGGGCGAGTCATATCAGCAAAAACAAAATAGCCTTTGGTTATGAAGGACAGGTGGATTCTTTGAATATTGAACCTCTGTTCGATCTTCCATCCGACTATTCCTATCGCCTTCTGAAAGATCCAAACAAGGATTCGCTCAATTATTGGTTCAAACCCGCCGTAGATCCAGAAGTTACAGATACTCTCAAATTTAAGGTAACATATCGAGAAACCGTAGACACGGTAGATGTTCGTATTCGTGATTTATATGCCGATTCCTTGGAATTAAAAATGACCAGCTCCGCCACACTGATTCCAAGGGACACCCTTTTTGTGAGTTCCAATACGCCTTTGGATTCACTCTATGCTGATCGCTTTGTTATTACAGACCGCGATTCTACGCTCATTCAAAACAGCGCTTTTCTAGACAGAATTAAAAATCGCATCGGTCTTTTATTCGATAAAAAGGAAGAAACTGTTTATCGAATAACCGTTTTACCAGAGGCTCTGGTCGATTTCTTTGGAAATAAAAACGATACGCTTGAATTGACCGCCCGCACTCGAGCGCTCTCCGATTATGGAACCATTAACTTTAAACTGGTGAATCTCAAAGATTTTCCGGTTTTGATTGAATTGGTAGATGAAAAAAAACAGGTCCAGGCCTCTGAATATTTGACCGAAAACAAGGAGGTCTATTTCGACTATTTGGATCCCGGGAACTACTTTCTGAGAATCATTGTCGATGCCAATAAAAATGGCAAATGGGATAGTGGAAACTATTTGGAAAAACGGCAACCTGAAAAGGTAATTTACTATCCAAAAAGCATTGAAATTCGGGCCAATTGGAGTTTGAATGAACTCTTTACTCTAGATTAAAGGAGTCCCTATCTGCCAGGAATTGTAATTGTTCGCGTAGATTTAGAACATGCTCTTTATAGAGTGTGAGGGTTTCCGAAAAAGCTGTCTCCCAATGACTTTTGGAAATACGTTCACCCAGCACATCGTAAACAGCACTGTGGCCCACGTACGGATGACCATTGCCATCTTCCCCAATTCTATTGACACCAATGCAATAGGCCATATTTTCAATGGCCCGAGCTTTCAACAGTGCGTCCCAAGCTGATATCCTTCGCTTTGGCCAATTCGCAACGAAAAGTAAGAGATCGTAATCTTCAACGTTGCGAATCCATACCGGAAAACGGAGATCGTAACAAATCAACGGACAGATTTTCCATCCCTTGTACGCCACGACTAATTTTTGATTGCCCGATGCATACGCCCTGTCCTCTCCCGCTAGGGTAAAGGTGTGCCGCTTATCGTAGGTTTCATAGCTGCCATCTGGCTTCACAAAATATAAGCGATTATAATAGTAGTTGGAATCCTTAACAATAATACTTCCTGTGATGGCCAATTGGTTCAATTTGGCCAAGGACCGCATCCATTGTAGGGTAGGCCCATTCGGAGCTTCAGCGTTGGGCTCGGGATTCATGGTAAATCCGGTGGTGAACATTTCGGGCAAAACCACCAAATCCGTTTCTGGGAGGCTTAAAATTTCCTTCTCGAAGTTGGCTCTATTAACTTCAGGATTTTCCCATTCGAGATCGGTTTGTATGATGGACACCCTTAATTCGTTCATGCCCCTAATAGCTGTAAAATGTTATGAAACCCTTGCATTCGAGCATGATCATAAGCGGAAAAGCCCTTGTCGTCCTTTTGGTGAGGGTTGGCCCCATGTTCCAATAGTAATTTTACCATATCCCCCTTTCCAAAGGTGGCAGCAAAAATCAAGGCAGTACCCCCGTTGGAATTTGCCTTATTTACGTTAGCACCCTGTTGGATGAGCATCTTTGCAATCCCCTCTAGCCCTTTAAAGCATACTCCCATGAGCGCTGTATTCCCCGAGGCATCTTCTGCATCCACGTCTTGAGGGTGGCTTAAAAGTTCCTGTGTCATCTCTTCGAGTCCATAATAGGTAGCCAATAAAAGTGGGGTAGACCCCCGTTGATCTCTCATGGTTACTAGATCTGGTTGATCCTTTAGCAAGGCACGAACGGTTTCCAAATCGTTCTTACGAATGGCGTCGAAAAAAGCTGCAGTCATTGTTGAATATTTTAGGGATTCTGTAAAGGTACTATGCAACCCTAAGTTTTACAAAAGTTTGAAGTGGTAACTCACACTATAAATTCCGCAAAATTTCTGCAGCCTCCTCCAGGGTTTCGTCCGTTTTAGCAAAGCAAATTCGAAGCATTTTGAAATCTTTACCATCTTTATTAAAGACCGAAGTAGGGATGGTGGATATATGATGCTCCTTGGTTAATCGTGTGGCGAATTCCATATCTCCTTCGTTTGAGATATCGGAATAGTCCAACATCTGAAAATAGGTCCCCTTGGAAGGCTTCCACTTAAAACGAGAACCTTCCATAGCCTTCAGAAAACGGTCGCGCTTATCTTGATAAAATGCTCCCAATTGCATATATCGGTCGGACTCCGTCAAATAATCAGCCAACGCCCTTTGTATAGGATGATTCACGCTAAAGACGTTGTATTGGTGTACCTTTTTAAACTCGATCATGAGAGGTTTCGGCGCCAAACAATAGCCCATTTTCCAACCTGTATTATGAAAAGTCTTGCCGAAAGAGGCTGTTATAAAACTCCTATTGGCCAATGCTTCAAAGCGAGCAATGCTTTGGTGTTCTTCACCATCTAAAATGATATGTTCATACACCTCATCACTTAATACCAGTAAATCATGCTCTTCGGCAATTTCTTGAAGTTCGAGCAGGTCTTTCCTTCCTAAAATAGTGCCCGTTGGATTATGAGGAGTGTTGATGATAATCATTCTTGTTTTTGAGGAAATTGCTTTCCGAACAGCATTCCAGTCGGGCAGGAAGTTGGGGGGCGACAATTGAATCAACCGGGTTTGTCCGCCAAATAACTCAATGGCAGGTTCATAACAATCGTAGGCAGGAGCAAAAGCAATTACCTCATCACCGGGGTGAATGGTTGCCGCTATCGCAGTGAAGATGGCTTGCGTAGCACCTGCGGTGATCGTGATATCATTCTCGGGTTCATATTTCCTTCCGTATAAATTCTCCATCTTCTCACAGATGATTTGGCGTAATTCGGGTAGTCCTGGCATAGGGGCGTATTGATTGTACCCATCACGCATCGCTTTTGTTACTGCATCAATCAAGCGAGGATCACTTTCAAAATTTGGATAGCCTTGGGACAAATTCAAGGCGCCATAATCCTGTGCCATCTTACTCATCACTGCAAAGATGGTAGTCCCCACATTAGGTAGTTTGGAAGGTCTATTCATAAAGATTCGGAAAGGTTTCTATGTATATCAATATATCATTAACGCATTGGTCGAGATTGTTTTTTAACTCCCGGGCCCAGAAACGCATCACAGTATAGCCTTGCTCTGTCAACTGCCGATTTACCTCTCGGTCGCGCTGCATATTCCGTTCGATCTTCGGAATCCAAAATCGTCGGTTAGATTTAATAGAAGATTGCTTTTCATCCCAGTTATATCCATGCCAAAATTCTCCATCCACAAAAACAGCCAGCTTATATTTTTGAATAGAAATATCGGGACGCCCAGGCAGTTTTGAGTTGTTGATTCGAAAACGCACCTTCTTATGCCATAGCGCCTTGCGTAACAATACCTCGGGCTTTGAATTCTTTGCCCGAATGTTGCTCATAATTCGTGACCGTACTTTAGTCGTATAGAACCCAGCGGCTTCTTCGAATCGGGGCACCTTTATTTTTGGTTCCTCATACATAAAGTCAAAGTAAGGAGAATTTTCGGCAATAAAAAATCCCGAACCTAGGCTCGGGATCTTTACTTTTACTATTAATATTTGACTATCCTTTGCAACTGGCTGCCAAGTATTCCCGGTTCATCCTTGCGATATTCTCCAAGGAGATTCCTTTCGGGCATTCTACTTCACAGGCTCCGGTGTTGGTACAATTTCCAAAACCTTCTTTATCCATTTGCTCTACCATGTTCAATACCCTTCTAGTAGCTTCAATTCTACCTTGTGGCAATAGGGCAAACTGACTCACTTTGGCAGAAGTAAACAGCATGGCACTTGCATTTTTACA
>CAZOSF010000012.1:5476-30141 GCA_964582415.1 uncultured Alteromonas sp. | reverse complement strand
GGGCAAACTGACTCACTTTGGCAGAAGTAAACAGCATGGCACTTGCATTTTTACAAGCAGCTACACAGGCACCGCATCCAATACAAGCAGCCGCATTAAAAGCATCATCGGCATCGGCTTTAGGAATAAGAATGCTATTTGCATCGATGGTATTACCTGAGGTGTTCACAGAGATATATCCTCCTGCCTGCTGAATGCGATCGAAAGCCGAACGGTCTACCATTAAATCCTTGATAACAGGAAAGGCATTGGCACGGAAGGGTTCGATTACGATGGTATCCCCATCGTTGAATTTACGCATGTGCAACTGACAGGTGGTAATCAATCGATCGGGACCATGAGGTTCCCCATTGATTTGAAGCGAACAGGCTCCGCAAATCCCTTCACGGCAGTCATGGTCGAATACAACGGGCTCCTCTCCTTTTTCTACTAGCTGTTCATTCAGAACATCCAGCATTTCGAGGAAGGACATATCCCCTTCAACACCATCTAATGGATAGGTTTGGAAGGCCCCTTTGGTTTGGGCATTTTTTTGTCTCCAAATTTTTAAGGTTAACTTCATGATCTATTTGTATGAACGTGTTTTAACTTCAATGTTTTCGTAATTCAATTCTTCTTTATGCAATTTTGAATCTCTTGGATCTCCAGTGTATTCCCAAGCAGCAACGTACATAAAGTTCTCATCATCCCTAAGGGCTTCCCCTTCTTCGGTTTGATATTCCTCACGGAAGTGACCTCCGCAAGATTCATTTCTATGAAGGGCGTCCTTGGCGAACAATTCCCCCAATTCCAAGAAATCGGCTACCCGCATGGCTTTTTCCAATTCGGTATTCATACCCTCCATGCTTCCAGGAACTTTTACCTCTTTCCAGAATTCCTCTCTCAAGGCACGGATTTCATCCATCGCCTCTTTAAGACCTTCTGCATTTCGAGACATTCCCACCTTATCCCACATGATTTTACCCAATCGCTTGTGGAAATGGTCGACACTCTTACTTCCTTTGTTGTTCACCAGTTTTTCCAGATCTTCACGAACACTGCGCTCGGCAGCTTCGAATTCCGGCAGATCGGTTGAAATCGGGCCCGTTCTGATATCCTTGGAAAGGTAATCTCCAATAGTGTAAGGCAATACGAAATACCCATCGGCCAATCCTTGCATCAAGGCACTTGCTCCCAATCGGTTGGCACCGTGATCGCTAAAGTTCGCTTCTCCGGCGGCATAACATCCAGGAATGGTGGTCATCAAATTATAATCAACCCAAACACCTCCCATGGTATAGTGAACCGCAGGATAAATCATCATTGGGGTTTTGTATGGGTTTTGATCTACAATTTTTTCATACATCTGGAAGAGGTTACCATATTTGCTTTCGATCACTTTTTCACCCAACTCTCGAATGGTAGCTTCCGATGGATTTTCAATATGTTGGATGGCTGCTTGTTCCTTTCCATAGCGCATAATGGCGGAAGAGAAATCAAGATAGACGGCTTCACCTGTCTTGTTTACACCATATCCAGCATCACAACGCTCTTTTGCTGCTCTGGAAGCAACATCACGAGGCACAAGGTTTCCGAAAGAAGGATAACGACGCTCCAAATAATAATCGCGATCTTCTTCAGCGATTTCGGTAGGTTTAAGTTTCCCATCTCGAATGGCTTGAGCATCCTCCAATTTCTTGGGTACCCAAATTCGTCCATCGTTTCGAAGGGATTCCGACATCAAGGTCAGTTTCGATTGGTGATCTCCAGAAACTGGAATACAGGTAGGGTGAATTTGCGTAAAACAAGGGTTGGCAAAATAGGCCCCCTTCTTGTGGATTTTCCAAGCGGCAGTGGCATTACTTCCCATAGCATTAGTGGAAAGGAAAAATACGTTTCCGTAGCCTCCGGAAGCAATTACTACAGCATGTGCAGAGTGACGTTCCAATTCACCGGTTACTAAATCCCGGGCGATAATTCCTCTAGCCTTTCCATCTACGATCACTAAATCGAGCATTTCGTGACGGTTATACGCCTTGATTTTACCTCGGTTGATCTGACGGTTCATGGCCGAATAGGCACCCAATAACAACTGCTGTCCTGTTTGTCCTTTCGCATAGAAGGTACGGGAAACCAATACCCCTCCAAAGGAACGGTTGTCCAACATTCCCCCATATTCACGGGCGAACGGAACTCCCTGAGCCACACATTGGTCGATAATACTGGCGGAAACCTCAGCCAATCGATAAACGTTTTCTTCACGGGAACGATAATCCCCTCCCTTAATTGTATCATAGAAGAGGCGGTAAACAGAGTCACCATCTCCTTGATAGTTCTTAGCTGCGTTAATACCCCCTTGTGCCGCAATAGAGTGGGCACGACGAGGAGAATCCTGATAACAAAACGTCTTGACGTTATACCCTAATTCCGCTAAGGTAGCTGCAGCACTTCCACCCGCCAGTCCAGTTCCTACGACAATAACATCGATATTTCGTTTGTTGGCCGGGTTTACCAAATTTATTTTGTCTTTATAGCTAGTCCACTTATCGGCTAGGGGTCCTTTTGGTAATTTTGAATCTAATGACATACGCTCGCTTATTAGTGGGAGATTTGATTAAAATGATGGTACAAGGCAATAAAGATAAAACCAAGTGGAATCAAAACAGCATACCATTTGGTGAAGCACTTCAGCGCTCTTGAATATTTGTTGTTAAAGCCCATACTTTGGAAAGAAGAGGCAAATCCATGCCACAGATGCAGGGCCAATAAAATAAAGGCCGCTACATAAATTCCAGTACGAATGGGGCTTTCAAACTTATGAATGGTGTGTTCCAAATACCTGTAGCCAGATTCGGGATTGTTTGGATCTATCAATCCAGACATATCTCCTCCTACATACTTAATCTGCATCTCCGGCACCCAAAAGTCGTAAAAGTGAATCCCAAGAAAAGCGAGAACAACCAATCCTGAAATAATCATGTTTCTAGAGGCCCAACTTGAATTGGCACTCCCTTTAAAAGAATCGTACTTAATGGATCTTGCATTTCTGTTCTGCAATTCCAAAACAAACCCCATCACAAAGTGGAAAACCACTGCTAAGATGAGAATCGGTTGCATTACTCCTTGGACTAATCCGTTGGTCCCCATAAAGTGAGACCACACATTGAAAGTGTCTGGAGCGATCACCGAAGTGAAGTTGATGGTAAAGTGCATTGCAAGAAAAAGAACCAAGAAGAGGCCAGAAAGTGCCATTGCAAATTTTCTGGCGATGGAAGAGGAAAGTAATCCCATAATTTTCTTTTCTAAATTTTGACACACAAAAATACGTCTCAAAAGAATGAATCCCAAACAATGGCATTCCTTTTAAGAAGTATTTAGAATTTTTTTAAACAATGTTCAACATTATTTGAGTTCCAATGGTTTGGTAGTTTCCAAGGAACCCATTTTCAGCTTGAGGGTATAGACGCCCTTTGGTAAATACATTACCCCGTTGGCGGCCTCCTCTATGGAAACATCCTCCTTTTCCAAAAGGCGTTTCCCTGCATCGGTAATGCTCAAGTCATACACCACTTCATTTATACCCTTATCCGCGTCAATGTTCATGGAATGGATCTCTTGCCCATCTTCACTTAAAACAGCAATAGTAACGGGACCGGCGTTGGGCGCATAATATTGGATAGTAATTTCAGGGGTATTGGGATCATTCCATTGGCTCCACGAAGACCCCCATCGTCTGGAATGTCGCATTGAGGGTACATCGTTCATAACTAACTTATTTCGATTGTCTTCACCGAGTTCTTGTAACAATGAAATATTGGCCACATAAAGGGAGCGACCATGAGTCCCTAAAATCAAATCATTTGCCTTTGGCTGAACCACCAAATCGTGAAATGCCACATTCGGAAGTCCATCTGCAAAGACCTCCCAATGCCCCCCTTTGTTCAAAGAAACATAGGCAGCATTGTCTGTCCCTAAATACAGTATGTCTTCATTTTTTGGGTCTTCCTGAATAACATTTACAGGGGAAGCTGGCAAGTTTGAGACAATCGATTTCCACGTGGCTCCATAGTCTTCACTTACATAAACATAGGGCTTGAAATCGTCCCATCGGTATCCGTTTAGTGTCACATAAACCCTACCTTCTTCATGCTTTGAAGCCACCACTCTACTTACCCACAAATCTTTTGGAAAACTATAACTGATATTTTTCCAATTGGCCCCCCCATCTTTGGTCACGTATACCATTCCATCATCACTCCCTGTATAAATAAGTCCGAATTGAAATGGCGATTCACTGATTGCAGTGAGTGTTCCATAGGAAACATTCCCCACTTTACCCCCTTGAGTTAGGTCTGGCGAAATCGCATCCCAGTCGTCTCCTCGATTCAAACTACGCATCAATTTATTGGCTCCGAAATATAAAATGTCTTGATTGTGATCACTTAGTTCGATGGGGCTCTGCCAATTGAAGCGATAAGGGGTTTCCCCCAACTCATGTTTCGGTTGAATATATTTCGACTGCATTGTGGAGCGATCAATCCTGAAATAATTTCCGAATTGGAATCCAGCATACACAATGTTGGAGTTTCTAGAATCGATTTCCACCTGCATTCCATCACCCCCTAAAATCATCTTATAGGGATACTGACCGGTTTGATGCCAATATACTCCGCCTTCGTTATCATGAGGACCTACCCAAACTCCATTGTCTTGAAGACCTCCATAGACATTGTAAGGTTCTTCCATATCAACGTCGATAGCGTAAAACTGTCCAACTGAAGGGGTGTTGCATTTAATCCAAGAAGCCCCATCATCGTAGCTGATATTGACACCTCCATCATTTCCATCTATTAAGTGACCGGGGTATTTTGGATTGATCCAGAGCACATGATGATCTCCATGCACGTTATCCCCATCTATGGAAGTAAATGTTTTTCCTCCGTCCTTCGATTTCAATATTGGCACACCATATATATAAATAGCATTGGCGTTATTTGGATCTACGTGAACCTTTCCGAAATAATATCCATACGAATAGTATACATCGTCCAGATATCCTTCGTGAGTTTTAGCCCATGTTTTTCCACCATCGCTGCTTTTATATACCTCGGCTCCTATAACTGGGGTATCAAACAACATTGTATTGGCATCTTCAAGATACTTGGCCAAATCGATGGGTTTCACCTTACCAGAAGCCACTTGTTTTTTGACAATTTCTGCGGTGTATTTCTCCTGAAAATCGTTAGTTCTCAAGAAGGTTTCCAACTCCTTGTTATCGAGTTTTTGAAACTGGGCTGTCGTCATCTTTTTAAAATCCTCCTTGCTCAAGCCTTTCTTTTCAGAGGGTTTTTTATCCTCTTCTCTTCGGGACTGATTGTCATGGATAGCATACACTGTCGCATCATCCACTACGGCAAAACCGATACGCCCTACGCCTTCCCCTGTGGGGAAACCACTCCCCTTCACACTAACCTTCGTCCAAGAGTTACCGGCATCGGTACTTTTATAAATTCCACTGCCATCACCACTTCCACTAAAATTCCAGGCTTTTCGATCCTTATCCCAAGCAGAGGCAAACATTACATTAAAGTTGTTTGGCGCGGCCTCCATTTCGATAATACCCGATGCGTCATCAACAAATAGGGTCTTATTCCACGTTTTTCCTCCGTCGAAGGTCTTGTAAACACCCCTTTCCAAACTTTTTGAGTACAAAGGTCCAGCAACCGCCACAACCAATTCTTCTTTATTATTAGGATTGATCAATATCCTACTGATATGATGGGACCCTTCCAAGCCCATCTGTTGCCAGGTCTTTCCATTGTCTTGAGTTTTCAAAATTCCAATTCCAGCATAGGAAGAACGAGAGGCATTTACTTCTCCTGTCCCCACCCAGAGTGTTCTGTTTTCCCAGTCCATGGCAAGGCAACCCACATTTTGGGTTGGACTGGTATCAAGAATAGGTTCGAATGTGGTCCCATTATTTTTGGTATACCACACCCCACCGCTCGCGTAGCCCACATAAAACTCGTGTGGATTTTTTGGATTCACCGCTAGGTCCACAACACGTCCGCTCATAACTGTGGGTCCGATATTTTTGAAGCTTAGGTTTTTCACTAAGGAAGTTTGGGTCAGCACCTTTTTTTGTTCTAGCGCCTTCTGCATTTCTGAAGAAGAGGTGGCCGAAGGCTGAGCAAAAAATAAAGAAGTTACAAGAAGGCTGACAGACAGCAATACATTTTTCATCATCGATGGTTGGTTTTATTTGAAAATTTCAAAGAATACTAATTTAAGGTAAAATAATCAGTTCCCATGGAAGGGATACTTTCAAATTCAGTAACTTTGAGGAAAAGAACGCTTTTCTATGAAATACGATACAATCAAACACGATTTATTCATTAAAAACCGTAAAAACTTCATGGCGCATATGAAGCCAAATAGTCTGGCGGTTTTTAACAGCAATGACATTTATCCGATAAGTGCCGACAGTACGATTCCTTTTCAACAGCACAGAGATATTTTCTACTTAAGTGGTGTCGATCAAGAAGAAAGCATCTTGGTTTTGTTCCCAGATGCCGTCGATAAAAACCAAAGGGAATTGCTTTTTGTTCGTGAAACAAACGAGCATATCGCCATTTGGGAAGGAGAAAAGCTCACCAAGGAAAAAGCCTATGAAATCAGTGGTATCAAGAACGTCCATTGGTTGGGGGACTTTGATAAGATTTTCTTCGGATTGATGACCCAAGCAGATACGGTTTATTTCAATACGAATGAGCACTATCGTGCAAGCGTGGAAACTGAAACACGTGAGGATCGCTTTATCAAGAAGACCAAGGAGAAATTCCCTGCACATAGCTGGGCTAAGAGCAATCCGATTCTGCAAAGGCTGCGTTCTGTAAAGGACCCCATTGAATTGGACATCATACAAAAGGCCTGTGATATCACCGAAAAAGGCTTTAAGCGCGTCCTTCCATTTATCAGACCAGGAGTGTGGGAATATGAAATCGAGGCAGAATACATGCACGAATTCCTGAGGAACCGCTCTAAGGGATTTGCGTATACGCCCATTATTGCAAGTGGAAACAATGCCAATGTATTGCATTATATCGAGAACAACCAACAATGTAAGGATGGGGATTTAATATTGATGGACGTTGGCGCTGAATATGCCAATTACAGCAGTGACATGACCCGTACCGTTCCAGTAAATGGTCGCTTTACCAAGCGGCAGAAAGATGTATACAATGCTGTCAATCGCGTGAAAGAGGAGGCTACTAAGCTTTTGGTTCCCGGTGCTTTTTGGAAAGAGTACCATGTGGAGGTCGGGAAATTAATGACATCCGAACTTCTTGGATTGGGCCTTTTGGACAAAGCAGATGTTCAAAATGAAAATCCCGATTGGCCCGCTTATAAAAAATACTTTATGCATGGTACCAGTCACCATATGGGACTGGATACTCATGATTATGGCATTTTATGGGAACCCATCAAGGCCAATATGGTATTTACGGTAGAGCCGGGAATCTATATTCCTGAAGAAGGATTTGGAATCCGATTGGAGGATGATGTTGTGGTTCAGGAGCGAGGAGCACCTTTCAACCTGATGCGAAACATCCCGATCGAAGCCGATGACATTGAAGATTTGATGAATTCATAAAAAAAGCCCGCAAATGCGGGCTTTTTTTTAATTTAAGGGAATCCGATTACAGATTCAAAACTCCATTCTCGTCCCAAGCAAAATCGTTCCAAGCGAAAGCATCAGCCTGCTCGTCGTTCACATAATTTCCGTCAATAACATAACGGAATTCATACGACTTTTCAGATTCCAAGTCGATGGTTCCTTTGAAGCTTCCGTTCTTCAACTTTTTTAATGGGTTTTTCTTAGCATCCCATCCGTTGAAAGAACCAACCACTTTTACTTCTTTGGCTTCTTCAGCAGGCACAGTAAAGGTTACTTTGCACACTGGTTTAGTCTTTAAATATTGCTTTGTAATTGCCATGATTTTCTGATTTAGTATTTGTGGTCAAATCTATAACACAAAACAACTTCTTCAAATCTTTAAGTATTAAAATATCAGGCTTTTAGCGATTTCTCAATGGCGCATCGTTTTCGTTCCTAAAATCAAAATAATATCCCGCTGTTTTTGACAAGTTTTCAAAAAAAACGAGGGATTTCAGAGGAGGAAAAATCAGAAAAAAAATACTACATCGTTTTCGTATTTGTCCGAAAATATGGAATATTTCCAAAAAACGTCAGATTTTCGTCTCGGCATGGTTAAAATCGATTCTTCCCATCAAATTTCCTTTCGAAAACAATCGTTGGAATTATATATATAAAGTGTTGCGCTTTGAGACGAATCTTCCACTTGTTTTCTGCTTTGTAAAGGCAGATATTTGTGGTCAAGTAAAAAAGCATGAATCACACCTATAAAGGGAAGTCCATTTTTTATTCCATCGAAGGGAAAGGAACTCCCTTGGTGCTACTGCATGGTTTTTTGGAATCTTCCAATATGTGGAAGTCGCTAAAAAAGGAGTTTAAGAAAACACACCGGGTTATTTCATTAGATCTCCCTGGACATGGTAAGTCGGAAACATTGGGAGATAGTCATACCATGGAGTTGATGGCGGAGGCAGTTTATTCGCTTCTTGAGAAATTGGCCATCCCAGAAGTGATGCTTTTAGGACATTCCATGGGGGGCTATGTTGCCCTGGCCTTTGCCGATCTGTTCCCTGATGCTTTCACCCACCTAATGTTACTGAATTCAACCGCCGCTGCCGATTCGCCAGAACGCATTGTGAATCGCAACCGGGCCCTCGAGCTGATACAAAACGAAAAAAGAGGATTTATTACCTCAGCGATTCCTCAGTTGTTCTGTGAGGCATCAAGGAAAAGATTTACAGGTGAAATTGAAGTATTAATCGAGGAAGCAAAACTATTTCCTACGGAGGGTATCGCGGCAAATATTAGAGGCATGCGCGATAGGAAAGATCGAACTGCCTTCCTGAAAACAGTTGAAAAGCCAAAAATCATCATCTGTGGGGAAAATGATCCGATTATTCCGTTGGAACACTCCAAAACCCTTGCTATTGCTGCGGAAACACCCCTTGAAATCCTTCCAGGAAGCCATATGAGTTGGCTGGAAAATCTGGTTGAAATTGTTAAAATTGTGCATTTCATCGAAAATAATGGCGCTTAATCGATTTTTAAATAGAAATTTTTCTATATTGGTCTCAACCAAAAATCGAGAATGTCATGAAACAGAACAACTCTAACCGACCTTTCTCCTTTTCTGGTATCGTTTGCAGTACATTTGGGCACCAGTATGAAATAAGTAATCGGGTTACCGATCATATCAATGAATACACTTGTAAGCATTGTGGAAAAGAGGTTACCGATACCGTTTCGGGTGGTGTAGAAATCTTAACAGTAAAGAACAAGCAAATTAACGCAGTGCTTGCTTCCTTTATTGAAAGAAGGGCTAGGCGTCGATTGACAGCCGCCTAAGATTCATTTTTATCCTTTGAAAATGAATTCCATCCTCTCGCAACGATGGGTATCTTTATATTCGCCCGTGTAATTAAATGTACCCCTTCCTTTTCAGGAACCATATGCCCTATTACCGAAAGGTTCGGATTTCCTTTAATTTTCGGAAAGTCCTCCATCGGAATGGTAAAAAGTAATTCGTAGTCTTCCCCTCCACTCAAGGCAATAGTGGTACTGTCCAAATTAAATTCTTCACAGGTAGCAATAACCTGAGGGTCTAAGGGTATTTTGTCCTCATAAAGATTACATCCTACCTTGGAGGCCTTACAGATATGAAGAATTTCAGAGGAAAGCCCATCACTGATGTCGATCATTGAAGTTGGACGAACTTCCAAGTCTCTTAAAAGTTGAACAATATCCTTTCTCGCTTCAGGTTTTAGTTGTCGTTCCACCAGATAGGTATAAGGCTCCAAATCAGGCTGGGCATTCGGATTCACCTGGAAGACCCTTTTTTCACGCTCCAAAACCTGAAGTCCGAGATACGCTGCTCCAATGTCTCCGGAAACAACCAATAAATCGGTATCCTTAGCTCCAGATCGATAGACCAATTCCTTCGGAACGGCCTCTCCTATAGCAGTAACACTAATCACCAATCCCATGGTAGAGGAAGTCGTATCACCGCCCACGAGATCCACCTTGTAGAGGTCGCAAGCCGTCTTAATTCCTTCATACAATGCTTCAAGAGCTTCTACAGGAAAGCGATTGGAAACCGCTATGGAGGTAGTTATCTGTTTGGCTTCCGCATTCATGGCATACACATCGCTAAGATTTGCTATAACAGCCTTGTATCCAAGATGTTTCAAGGGCATGTACCCCAAATCGAAATGGACTCCTTCCACCAGCATATCGGTCGTGACCACGATCGAATTTCCTTCTTTTGGAGCAATCACTGCAGCATCATCTCCTACCCCTTTCACCGTGGTTTTTTGTTGAATGGAAAACGATTTGGTCAAATGGTCGATCAAACCGAATTCTCCATATTCGGATATAGGGGTTTTGGGTAAATCCTTGTCTTCTAGCATTACAACTTTCTGTTAGTAGCACAAAGGTACATTTTCTATCCTTGTTCTCTCAATAAACCTAAAGACAGACTGCCGATTTCGTAAAAAGTTCCTCCGTTCACTATAAATACTAAACTGAATACGTTAATATATGTCCGATAAATTAAATAAGTAACAATATTTTATTAGATTTGAGCGCTTTGAAAAAAAATTGTAATCCCCTTTATCGAATAAATTCGGTAAAAATCAAGTAATTAGTTTATGTATAAAAGACTCCTTCTTGCACTTGCCATCGTTCCTTTCACGGCTTTTGCACAAACACCCTGTGCTGGTGGTTCTGCAAATGGTTATCCCTGTAATGGATACGATTTGCTATCACACATCCCGCTATCCGTTTTCAATACTACTGGGGCCAATGACTCCTGGGGTTGGACAGACCCCTTGGACGGTAAAGAATATGTATTGATGGGACTTGAAAACGGAACCGCCTTTATCGATATCTCAGACCCTATCAACCCCGTCTATTTAGGGAAGCTTCCCACTGCAACAGGTGCCACGATCTGGCGAGATATTAAAGTGTATAATAATTATGCTTTTGTAGTAAGTGAAGCAGGTGGACACGGTTTACAGGTATTCGACCTAACGCGACTTCGAAATGTGGTTAATCCTCCAGTAACATTCACGGAAGACGCTCACTTAAACAGTTTTGGAGGAGCCCACAATATTGTCATCAATGAAGAAACCGGATATGCTTATGTGGTAGGGGCAGACACTTTTGGTGGTGGGGCTCACTTTATTAATATTCAAGACCCTTTGAATCCTGTTGACGCCGGAGGTTATGGAACAGACGGGTATATCCATGACGCCCAAGTTGTTATCTACAATGGTCCGGACCCAGACTATGCGGGTCATGAAATCATGGTGAGCAGCAATGGGTACGAACAAGTAGTCGCCTTTGTGGATGTAACCGACAAAAACAATCCTCAAGGAATTTCAACCATTGCGTATCCTAATTCAGGTTATACGCACCAAGGATGGTTTACGGAAGATCAAAAATATGCTTTGATTGGCGATGAGTTTGATGAGAGCGATTGGGGTTTCAACACACGTACTTTGGTGTTTGATGTAACCGACCTTGACAATCCTCAGCCTCATTCCGAATTCTTCGGAACGACTCCTGCTATCGATCACAATGGTTATGTTGTAGGAAACAAATATTATTTGGCCAACTACTCTGCTGGATTCCGTGAAATCGATATCAGTGATATCGCAAATGGGAACTTAACGGAAACTGGCTACTTCGATACATTTACCTCGAACAACAATGCCAATTACAGTGGTGTTTGGAACGTATATCCCTTCTTCGGAAGTGGTATCATCCAAATCAACGATCGAAGTGAAGGCTTCTTTTTGGTGAAATCTTCCATCGTTGATACTGAAGACCCTGTAGCTGTTTGTCAGAATATTTCTGTTTCCCTCGGACAAAATGGGGAAGTGGTAATTTCAGGAAATGACGTAGATGGCGGAAGTACCGATAACAGTGGATTTGTTTCTTTCAGTGTGAGTCCGAATACTTTCGACTGCAATGACATTGGAGCTACTATTACAGTAACACTTACCGTAACCGACCCTGCCGGTAACACGGATACGTGTTCCGCAGAGGTAACCATTGAGGACACCTTAGGCCCTGTATTTGAATGTAGTGTCGATGCTACGGAACCTTACGATGCTGGACAAAGCTACTATACGCTTCCAGACTATGTGGCTTTAGGTGCAGTTAGCGCGATAGACAACTGTACCGATCCATTGACGATTACGCAAGACCCAGCTTCAGGAACTCAGCTCACCATGGGTACTTATACCATCAACTTCGAAAGCACAGATGGAGAAGGCAACCAAGGAAGCTGTTCTTTTGAATTGACCGTAGTGGAGGAATTGGGCATTGGAGAAGTCTCCCTTAGCCAAGGGCTTCGCTTATACCCCAACCCAGCTTCTGATGAAATCAATATATACTCAGCCAACGAGTCCATTCATAGCATTCAATTGTTTGACCTAACCGGTAAACGCCTGATGACCCAAGAGGTACTCGATAACAACCAACTTTCCTTGGATGTTTCAGCAATCGCTAAAGGCATCTATTTCATTCAACTAAACAACCAAGTAACCAAGAAAATTATTATTAACTAACTAGGTTCTTTAAAATTAAAATCCATCATTATAGATGTCCAGATAAACTAAATTCTTGGAGCATTCGTTAATGCTATGGAACCAACTAATCTAAAATCAATCTTTATGAAAAAAATTACAGCACTTGCAATGCTTTTAACCAGTGGTTTGGTTTTTGCCCAAACTCCATGTGCCGGAGGTTCTGCCAATGGTTTTCCCTGTAATGGATACGACTTAATGTCGAAAATCTACCCAGCTCAAATGGGAGCGACTGAAGGTAATGACTCTTGGGGATGGACCGACCCTCAGGATGGAAAAGAATATGCTTTGGTAGGTCTTGATAACGGAACAGCGTTTATCGATATTTCCGATCCTGCCAATGCCGTTTACTTAGGTAAATTACCAACCCACACTTCCCCAAGCATTTGGCGGGACATTAAAGTATATAACAATTATGCTTTTGTAGTAAGTGAAGCAAATGGTCATGGGATGCAAGTATTCGACCTTACCCGTCTACGTGACGTTCCAAATCCCCCAGTGACTTTCACCGAGGATGCGCATTATGGTGAATTTGGACATTGCCACAACATTGCTATCAATGAGGAAACAGGATATGCCTACGCTATCGGAACCTCAACTTTTAATGGGGGGCCTCATTTTATTGATATATCAAATCCTTTGAATCCAACGGCTGCAGGTGGTTATAGTGGAAGTGGCTATACGCACGATGCACAAATCATTGTGTACGATGGTCCGGACACAGACCACACAGGTGATGAAATTTTCTTTGGAAGCAATGAAGATCAGCTAGTGATTGTAGACGTTACCAATAAAAATAACCCACAATTATTATCTACCATCAATTATGGCAGCACCTCTTATACGCACCAAGCTTGGTTGACGGAGGATCGTAACTACATTTTGATCGGGGATGAACTGGATGAGTCCGATTGGGGTTTTAGTACCCGTACCGTAGTTGGAAATGTTATGGATCTAGACAATGCCTCTTGGTTTTTCGACTACTTTGGAAACATTTCCTCCATCGATCATAATGGATACGTAAAAGGAAACACTTTCTATCTAGCCAATTATTCTGGAGGAATGCGTGTTATCGACATCAGTGATATTGCCAATGAAAATATGTCGGAAATTGGATATTTCGACACCTACCCAGCCAACAACAACGTAAACTTTAATGGGGTTTGGAGTATCTATCCCTATTTTGAAAGTGGCAATATTGTTATCTCTGGTGGAGGAGGATTTACCTTGGTTCGTGAATCGAATTTAGGAATCGGGGAGTCAGCCATCGATGGCTTTACCTTTTCTCCAAATCCAGCAAGCGATACGTTTAACCTGCGCTCTGAACAAACGCCAATCAACCAGGTAACCATACACAATATGTTGGGCCAGCAGGTTTTCCAGCGCGATTTCAATAATACCCAAATCGAAACCATCAATATTTCGCAACTCAAATCAGGCATGTACCTGGTGACCGTAAACGGTACAACTACCCAGCGATTGATGGTGGACTAAATTTTAGTTATGATTAAAAACAAAACCCTCTTTCGAAACTTTTTGCTACTTGGATTTCTTGGCCTGTTTTTGGTGGTTTCCTGTAGCAAGGATGACGGAAATTCCAATCCAACAGATGATACTTCCAACACCGACGATACCACAAACGATGATGGAAATTCCCAAACCAACTTCACCGGAGAACTCCTTTGGCTCAAGACTTTTGGGGGTTCTGGCATCGACCAAGCTACCGCAGTGGTAGAGGCCAATGACGGTAACTATGTGGTTGTTGGGTCTACCTACAGCGCCGATGGTGATTTGGCAGGTATTAAAAGTACTACCGATAGCGATTATTGGGTGATGAAGTTGGATAAAGATGGAAATGTGCTCTGGAGTAAGGTGTATGGAGGTATTGAAGACGAGTTAGCTTCAGATATCGACAAAACCAGCGATGGAGGGTACGTGATTTCAGGATATAGTAGAAGTGATAATTGTTTTCCAGGAAGCAATGGTGGCTTTCATGATTATTGGATTTTGAAAATTGATGGCGCTGGGAACGAAGTGTGGTGCCAAAATTTTGGTTATCCAGGAAGCGACCAAGCAAATGCCGTTATTGAAACCAAGGAAGGGCACATTTTCACCTCCGGCTATTTCGATGTCACCGCAAGTGGTGGTCAAGGAAATGAAAATCGTGGAGGGGATGGCAACCTACATGGTGTGGGAGAATATTGGGGCATCAAGATGGATGCGGCAGGAGATTTCTTCTGGAAAAGATATCATGGGGGTTCCAATAACGACCGTAGCTATGATGTTGTCCAGACTGCCGATGATGGTTTTATTATGGTTGGCTCTTCTGAAAGCGAAGACTTTGATATTTCCGATTCCAAAGGAAGTTATGATTTTTGGGCGATTAAATTGAGTGCCGATGGTGACCTCTTGTGGACCAAATCCTATGGCGGACAAGAAATCGATGTAGCCTATTCCATTATCCCCAGTGGGGACGGAAACTACCTCCTAGTAGGTGATACACGAAGTTCGGACCAGGACGTTTCCCAGAACAATGGCAATGCCGACATGTGGCTAATCAAAATTTCCCCTGACGGGAACCTCCTTTGGGAAAAGAACTTTGGCGGTAGTGAATTCGATTCTGCCAAAGAAATTATTTCCATGGGAGATGGCACTTTCTTAATCACAGGATCCTCTCGTAGTTCAAATGGGGATGCTACTGGTAATAAAGGACAAAATGACGCATGGTTCGTTCTTGTCGACCAAAACGGAACCCTCTTGATGGAGAAAAACATTGGAGGCACCAATTTGGATTTCTCGGAAGGTGCTGCCAAAACCATGGATGGTTCTGTAATCATCGTGGGGAATACGGAAAGTACCGATGGGGACATTGCCAATAACAATGGAATTAAAGATCTTATGATCTATAAACTGAAATAAATACAACCTAATTTGCTATCATGAAAAAAATCGCAATTCTATTTGCCCTACCTCTACTATTGATTGGATGTAAAGATGACGATGACAACGGAAATACTCCACAGGAAGTCTCCGTTGCCTTCTCCTTCACTCAAAATTGGGATGGCCAACCCATTTCCAACGCTGATTACGATATTACCGAGTACACCAATGAACATGGGGAGGTATTGACCCTATCTAAATTAGTGTACCTTATTTCTGACATCGAATTTGTCGCTTCCGATGGAACTGTTTATACTGCTGGAGATTACAATCTGATCGATGCCCGAAATGGTACTGGATTAACTTTCAGCCCTGACGTAATGGTTCCTGAAGGCTCATATCAAGTACGTTTTACCTTTGGTTTTGATGACGAAGACAACGATCAGAACTATGCCGACTTAAACTCTGCCGATGGTGGATGGAACGTTCCATTAATGCTAGGCGGTGGCTACCACTACATGCGAATGGAAGGAAAGTACACTGCTGAAGGCATCATTGGGGAGACGAATTTCCAATACCATGCCATTCGGGCTGCAGACCCAATGATGAATCCGATTCTTTTGACGGATACTTCATTTCAAGTATCTTTAGGTCAAATTGCGATTCAAGAAGGCACCGAAATCGAAATTGCAATGAACGTTGCCGAATGGTTTAAAAATCCAAACACTTGGGACCTAACACAATTGTATACCATGCTAATGCCAAATTATGATGCTCAAATCATGATGAGTGAAAATGGTGCTGGTGGTGTCTTCAGTCTAGGAAACTAAAAAATAGAATAAAATGAAATACCGTATTGTAGCGATCTGTGTACTCTTTCTAAGTCTTGTATCCTGTAAAAACAGTGACGATGAGACAGGGTACACCGCTACACCGGTATCTTTGGATGTACCTCCTTTGTTCGAGGAGAATATCCTTCCCCCGGTAATTCCTGACGACAATCCGCTTACCGTAGAAGGCATTGCCCTAGGAAAACGGTTGTTCTTCGACCCCATTCTTTCGGCCAATAATACCCAAGCCTGTGCCAGCTGTCATCGCCCTCAAAATGCTTTTACCGATCCTAACCAATTTAGCGTAGGAATCGATGGCTCTATAGGTACTCGCAATTCGATGCCATTATTTAACATGGCATGGAACTTTGGGGAAAAGTTCTTCTGGGACGGTCGCGCAGGTTCTCTGGAAGATCAGATTTTCGAGCCAGTGACCAACCCTATTGAGATGGCCAATACCTGGCCTAACGCGGTAGCAGCCTTACAAAACCACCCTCAATATCCTGCCCTATTTGAAGCGGCCTTTGGCACCCAAACCATCGACTCGGTGAAGGTTTCCAAAGCCATTGCTCAATTCATGCGCACCTTTATTTCTGCTAATTCTAAATTCGATCGCTATTTGCGCGGTGAAGTGGAGCTTACTCAATCCGAACAAAATGGCTTCAATATTTTTATGGATGAAAATAAAGGGGACTGCTTCCATTGTCATGGTGCCAGTGAGTTGAACCAATTATGGACCGACAATATTTTCCATAACAACGGGCTCGATGAATTTTTTGATGATAAAGGGCTTTTCCTTACCACCGGAGACCCAAGGGATGAAGGTCTGTTCAAAACCCCTTCCTTAAGAAATCTTGCTTATACCGCTCCCTACATGCATGATGGGCGATTTGCAACCCTAGATGAAGTGATCAACCACTACAGTGAAGGACTTGTATATTCGGAAACCATAGACCCGCTTATGAAAAAAGTGGGAGAAGGCGGTGTTCATTTAACTCCAGAAGAAAAAGCCGACCTTAAGGCCTTCTTGTTGAGCCTTTCCGACCCTAGTTTTATTAACGATCCCGATTTCCGTCCATAGAAGGTGCTTTCGAAGGCTTGTTAATTATTACTTAAATCTATTCCACCATAATGTTTAAATTCTCCATTCCTATGGTTACCAGAGGGATTTGCAGTATATTTGCATGCAATTTAGAACAAATCTATATAGATGATCAAAGTAAGTGAATCGGCTCGTGAAAAAATCTCGCAACTGATGCGAGAAGAAGGCTTTGTGCCTGAATCCGACTTTGTTCGGGTGGGCGTGAAGAGCGGAGGCTGCTCCGGATTGTCTTATGAATTGAAATTCGACAAGGAGACTGGCTCCGAAGATAAAGTATTTGAAGATAACCTAATCAAAATCGTGGTCGACAAAAAGAGTTTCCTCTATTTGGTGGGGACCACGTTAGAATATAGTGGCGGGTTAAATGGTAAAGGGTTTGTTTTCAACAACCCCAATGCCAATAGAACCTGTGGCTGTGGTGAGAGTTTTTCACTTTAAAAATGGCAAATTAGAGCGATGGGAAAATTTACCGAAGACGACTTAAAAAAAGAACTTGAAACCAAGGAATACGAATATGGTTTCTATACCGACATCGAATCGGATACCTTCCCTGTTGGTTTGAATGAAGAAGTCATCCGTGCACTTTCCGCCAAAAAGGAAGAACCGGAATGGATGACCGAATGGCGCTTGGAGGCTTATCGAATCTGGGAAAAGATGGAAGAACCGGATTGGGCCAATGTGACTTATGAAAAGCCAGACTTCCAAAATATTTCCTATTATTCCGCCCCCAAGAAAAAGCCCAAATACAATAGCCTGGATGAGGTAGATCCCGAATTGTTGGACACCTTCAACAAGTTGGGAATTTCATTGGAAGAACAGAAACGTCTGGCAGGTGTTGCCGTTGACATCGTGATGGACTCCGTTTCTGTAGCGACCACTTTTAAAGAAACCCTTGCTGAAAAAGGCATTATTTTCTGCTCAATATCGGAGGCTATAAAGGAGCATCCGGAATTGGTGAAGAAGTATTTGGGAACCGTAGTGCCTCAAACCGATAATTTCTATGCCGCCTTGAACAGCGCCGTATTCAGCGACGGTTCGTTCTGCTACATACCAAAAGGGGTGCGTTGCCCCATGGAATTGAGCACCTATTTCCGAATCAATCAAGCCGGAACGGGTCAGTTTGAACGTACCTTGGTGATTGCCGATGAAGGTAGCTATGTAAGTTATTTGGAAGGATGTACGGCTCCACAACGTGATGAAAATCAATTGCACGCAGCTGTGGTAGAACTTATCGCCTTGGACGATGCAGAAATTAAATATTCTACTGTTCAGAACTGGTATCCAGGAGGAAAAGATGGCAAAGGAGGGGTTTTCAATTTTGTGACGAAACGCGGACTTTGCGAGAAAAACGCAAAAATCTCTTGGACGCAAGTAGAAACGGGAAGTGCCGTTACTTGGAAATATCCAAGCTGTGTGTTGAAAGGAGACAACTCTATTGGAGAGTTTTATTCCATTGCGGTTACCAATAACTACCAACAGGCAGACACTGGCACCAAAATGATCCATCTTGGAAAGAATACCAGAAGCACCATCATTTCAAAAGGTATTTCCGCTGGAAAATCCCAAAACAGCTATCGCGGCTTGGTGAAAATTAGTCCTAGAGCGGAAAATGCTAGAAACTTCTCCCAATGTGATTCCCTATTGATGGGTAACAATTGCGGGGCACATACCTTCCCTTATATCGAAGCCAGTAACAAAACGGCTCAGGTGGAACATGAAGCTACTACCAGTAAAATTGGGGAAGACCAAATATTTTATTGTAACCAACGGGGAATCGATACCGAAAAGGCCATCGCCCTAATCGTTAACGGATTTAGTAAGGAAGTACTCAACAAACTTCCTATGGAATTTGCTGTTGAAGCGCAAAAGCTACTTGAAATCAGCTTGGAAGGTTCCGTAGGATAAACCCAACCATCATGAATAAAAGCATCCTTCTATCACTTTTAATTTTAGCACTCACCTTTGGTGCATGTAAAAATGACTCCAAAAATAAAGAGGCCACCGACCAACCTGCCCTAACCGAAAACACCTATGAAGTATACCAAGGTGAATACTTCTACTCGGAAGATGGTGCTGTTTTAAAGGGAAGCAATTTCATTTATGCCGTTACCTTAGACGGAATGGCCAAAGAATTGGCCAACAAAATTGCCCCCGTTAAAAAGGAAGAATATGATATGGTTCCTGTAGTTGTTCGCGGTGTTGTGGAGAGAAATCCTGCCCTAGACAGAGGTCAAGAGGTATGGGAGCAAATCATTACCATTAAAGAAATTGTCTCTGTAGGGAATGCCCCTGCAGAAGCCGATATAAAAATTGAAGAATCGAAAAGTTAGTCATGTTAAAGATCAAGAATTTACACGCAGGCGTAGAAGAGAAAGATATTTTGAAAGGTATCGACCTGGAAATCAATCCAGGAGAGGTACATGCCATTATGGGACCTAATGGGTCCGGTAAAAGTACCTTCGCCTCTGTTATAGCCGGAAATGAAGACTTCGAAGTTACCGAAGGGGACATCCTCTTGGAAGGAGAAGACATTAAAGAATTGGACCCTGAAGAAAGAGCCCACCGTGGTATCTTCCTTTCATTTCAATATCCTGTAGAGATTCCTGGGGTAACCGTCACGAACTTTATCAAAACAGCCATCAATGAAACGCGGAAGGCAAAAGGATTAGAAGATATGCCCGCTGGCGAAATGCTAAAGAAAATCAAGGAAAAAGCCGATCTTTTGGACATTGATAGAAAATTCTTGTCCCGCTCTTTGAATGAAGGTTTTTCCGGAGGGGAAAAGAAAAGGAACGAGATCTTTCAGATGGCAATGCTAGAACCAAAATTGGCCATTTTGGATGAAACCGATTCCGGACTGGATATCGATGCCCTTAAAATCGTTGCCAACGGGGTGAATAAGTTACGTAGCTCTGAAAACGCTGTCATCGTAATTACTCACTACCAAAGATTGCTTGATTACATTGTTCCCGATTACGTTCACGTACTTTTAAATGGAAAAATCGTTAAATCGGGTACAAAAGAACTGGCTTACGAGCTGGAAGAAAAAGGATACGACTGGATTAAAGAAGAAGTGAAAGCGTAATTATGAGTTTAAAAGACAAACTGGTTTCATCTTTTCTAGCCTTCGAGGATTATATCGATAATGATTCCCCTATTCATGAATTGAGGAACCATGCGATAAAGGTTTTCGAGGATCAAGGTTTCCCAACCAAAAAGCAGGAAGCATGGAAATACACCTCACTAAAATCCTTACTAAAGGAAGATTTAAGTGTATTTCCCAAAAAAGATGCCGCTATTGATATCAAGGATGTTAAGAAGTATTTTCTCCATGAAATAGACACTTATAAAGTGGTATTTGTGGATGGGGTCTACAGTTCCTTTTTGTCACAGACCACGCATGACGGCATGGACATCTGTTTGCTTTCAGCCGCTTTAAGCAAGGAAAAATACAAGCCCGTCATTGAGACCTATTTCAACAAGGCCGCCCAAGAAGATGGATTAACCTCCCTGAATACAGCCTTTGCAAGAGAAGGAGCCTATATCTATATCCCTCGAAACAAAGAAGTACATAAGCCTATTGAGATTTTAAATTTCTACACAGGAGCGGAAATCTCCTTAATGCTTCAGCCCAGAAATTTGATCATCGTAGGGGAAAATGCACACGTTCAAATCATCGAACGCCACCAAAGTCTTTCCAACAATTCTGTTCTGACCAATTCAGTAACGGAAATTTTTGTTGAGAAACGCGCTATGGTAGATTATTATAAAATTCAAAATGACCTGCCAGAGGCTTCCTTGATTGATAACACTTATGTGAAACAGGAGCTTCATAGCGTTTGCAGCATGCATACCTTCAGTTTTGGCGGTAAATTGACACGTAACAATTTGAACTTCTATCAGCTGGGAGAACGTTGCAATTCCATCATGAAAGGGGTTACCATTCTGGAAGACCAGCAACATGTTGACCATAACACGCTGGTACACCATACTGCACCAAACTGTGAGAGCCATCAAGATTACAAAGGTATATTCGACGACCGATCTACCGGGGTTTTCAATGGTAAAATCTTAGTAGATAAGGATGCCCAGAAATTGGATGCCTTCCAGCAAAACAACAACATACTTATTAGCGACAAAGCCACCATCAATTCAAAGCCACAACTTGAAATTTTTGCAGATGACGTGAAATGTTCGCATGGTTGTACCATTGGTCAGTTGGATGAGGATGCACTATTTTATCTGCGCTCTAGAGGTATCGGCCAAAAAGAGGCTCGCGCACTAATGATGTATGCCTTCGCAAACAATGTATTGGAAAGTGTGAAAATTCCTGAGCTGAAAAAACGTATCACCAAGTTGATTGCCAAAAAAATTGGCGTTAACCTCGGTTTTAACCTTTAAATCCATACGCTAAATTTTGGGATTCGACGTAATGAAAATACGCGAGGACTTCCCCATTTTAACCCGAACGGTAAATGGGCGACCCCTTGTGTATTTGGATAATGCCGCCACCTCTCAAAAACCTCAAGCGGTTATCGATTGTATCGTAGATTATTACAGTCGGTATAATGCCAATATTCACCGTGGGGTACATACGCTTTCCCAGGAAGCGACCGACGCATACGAAGCAGCACGACGTAAGATTCAAAAACATTTTGGTATCGCCCATTCGGAAGAGGTAATTTTTACGGCGGGAACTACCCATTCGATCAATATTGTAGCCCAAGGATTTACTAATTTTCTCACTTCCAAAGACGAGGTGTTGGTTTCAGCCATGGAACATCATTCCAATATTGTCCCGTGGCAAATGCTTTGCGAGCGTACTGGAGCAAAACTCAAAGTCATCCCGATGAACGAGGAGGGAGAATTAGTGATGGAGGCTTTTCGGGAGCTACTTTCCAAAAACACCAAACTGGTTTTCGTCAATCATGTCTCGAATGCACTGGGCACCGTCAATCCCATCGAAAGGATTATCGAAGAAGCCCATAAAGTTGGTGCAGCTGTCTTGGTTGATGGGGCGCAAGCTTCGGCTCATATTCAGCCCGATTTAAGTGCACTCGATGTAGATTTTTATACAATTTCTGCTCATAAGATGTGCGGCCCCACTGGGGTAGGAATTCTTTACGGAAAAAAGCAATGGTTAGAGAAACTGCCTCCTTACCAAGGTGGTGGAGAAATGATAAAAGAGGTTTCTTTTGAGAAGACCACTTACGCCGAATTGCCCCATAAATTTGAAGCAGGGACCCCCAACATTGCAGGAGGTATTGCCTTTGGGGCTGCGATTGATTACCTCAACGGATTGGGAATGAAGGCAATCGGCAACTATGAAACCGAGTTACTTCAATACGCCACCGAGCGCCTAAGCACCATTGAAGGTTTAAAAATTTATGGAACTGCCGCACATAAAACCTCAGTGATCTCATTTAATCTGGAAGGAATCCATCCTTATGATGTAGGTACACTCCTAGATAAAATGGGAATCGCAGTTCGTACCGGGCACCACTGCGCCCAACCGATTATGGATTTCTTTAAAATCCCCGGTACCGTGCGCGCATCTTTTTCTTTCTATAATACTAAAGAGGAAGTGGATGCCTTGGTGGAAGGAATCCAACGAGCCGCACTGATGTTGCGTTAACACATTTTTAAATCCCTGTATGGCATAATTATGGTATCTTCGATTTTTAAAAATGCGGTTATGAGAGCAGTATTCGCCATCGTTTTAATAAGCTTTGGATTCAGCAGTTGCGATGAAACCAAAAAAGTCATCGACACGGCGAACATCGTTCAATTGTCTGGAAATTATACAGTGACGCATATTGGCAGCATGGCTGTTTCTGAAAATACTCCCACCATATCCTTCGATGCATTGGAGCATCGAATCAATGGCACTACTGGTTGCAACCGATATTTTGGAAGTTACAATCTCGATTTATACGCAGTGACATTTTCGGAAATAGGGTCCACAGAAATGGCCTGTGAACCCAAAATCATGGAAGTGGAAAACAATTTTCTTCAAGCCTTGAGAAATACGGGGTCTTTCACTATAAAGGAGGGAATCCTAACGCTGTATTCAAAGACTGATCGAAGCGTAGTATTGATCGCACAAAAGAATAGAATTCTAGAAGATACTTGAGAATGAGCATACAGGAAGTACAGGAAGAATTAATCGAGGAGTTTTCCTTTTTTGACGATTGGATGGAGAAATACGAACACATCATCCAATTGGGAAAATCATTGCCCCTGATTGACCCCTCATTGAAAACAGAGGATCGACTTATAACCGGGTGTCAGAGTAAAGTTTGGCTAAACGCTGAATTGCAGGAAGGAAGGGTACATTTTACAGCCGATAGTGATGCCATCATCACTAAGGGGATCGTTGCCATTCTGATACGCGTATTTTCCAATCAAACTCCCGATGCTATTGTTCAGGCTAATACTGATTTTATCGACGAAATAGGGCTGAAGGAACATCTTTCTCCAACCCGCGCAAACGGATTGGTTTCCATGGTGAAACAAATGAAATTGTATGCAGTGGCGTTTCAGGCCCAACTAAAAGAGCAATCATGAGTACATCCAAAATAAATACTGCCGAATTGGGCGAAAAAATAGTAAAGGTCCTCAAGACCATCTATGATCCAGAAATTCCTGTGGATATTTATGAACTGGGTTTGATTTACGATGTTTTTGTGAATGAAAACCAGGAGGTAAAAATATTGATGACCCTAACCACCCCAAACTGTCCAGTAGCCGAAACACTACCCGTGGAGGTGGAGGAAAAAGTAAAAAGTATTCAAATGGTGAAAGATGCCCGTGTGGAAATCACCTTCGACCCGCCATGGAATCAAGATTTGATGAGCGAAGAAGCAAAATTGGAATTAGGAATGCTATAATGGAGGGCGAAATTGTAAATAGGGTTGCTAAAAGTCCATTGATCACTATCGATTTGGAAGACTTCTATCCATCAGGTCCAAGACTCTCTTTGGATATTGCTCCCTGGCTATGGCAAGGGTTGGTGGTGAAGGAAAATGAATTCCGAGATGCTGTGAATGCACTCGACCTTTCCTCTTTTCAAGATGCCTATGTTGCTATCTTTTGTTCTTCAGACGCCATTATTCCAGCCTGGGCCT
>CAZOSF010000012.1:1401-5376 GCA_964582415.1 uncultured Alteromonas sp. | reverse complement strand
GATGCCTATGTTGCTATCTTTTGTTCTTCAGACGCCATTATTCCAGCCTGGGCCTATACTCTGGTGAGTATTAAACTGAGTGAAACCGCCAAAAAAGTGGTGATTGGCTCATTGGAAGATCTTGAACACACCTTATTTACTGAAATTATCCATGATATGGATATTTCTGAATATGAAAACAAACCCCTGATAATTAAAGGGTGCTCTAATAAACCTATCCCCAAAAACGCCTATGTTTTGCTGGCACAAAAATTAAAACCCATTGCCAAAAGCATTATGTATGGCGAAGCCTGTTCATCGGTTCCCTTGTTTAAACCCAAGAAAAATCGAGAATAGGACTCATTTTCATCCCCAAAAACTATTTTTGTATCATTAAACGAAAACCATGAAAAAACTAACATTCTTATGGGTAGCCTGTTGTATTGCATTAACAGCTCAGGCTCAAGAAACAGAAACAGAAGCTTCGGACGAAGGGTGGAAAACCTCCGGAACCGTCTCCTTACTGTTTAACCAAGCCGCTTTCAATGCCGAATGGCAAGGAGGTGGCGTTTCCAATATCTCTGGAAACCTTACCGGAGCTTATGACTTCAATTACAAAAAAGGAAGTCTTAGCTGGGATAACAGAATAATGGCCGACTATGGTGCGACCAAAATCAAAAACCAGGAATACATTCAGAAAACCAACGACCGACTGGAATTCACTTCTACTTTAGGAAAAAGAATTGGAGAGACCAATTGGTACTATTCTGCTATCTTGAATTTTAAAACCCAGTTTGATTCAGGTTTTGAAGAAACCGAAGAAGTGGTGGTGGTAAATGGCCAAAATGTAACCATCAAATCCCGCAGTAGAATCACAAAATTTCTCTCCCCTGCCTATCTCATGATTGGACCAGGTGCCATGTGGAAAAAAAGCGACAATTTGAAAGTGAACTTTGCTCCAGCTACAGCACGTTTGGTTTTGGTGGATGGCCAATTTACCGATCCCAATGACCCAAGAAACAAACTGGATGCCGATAATGCCTATTTTGGTGTTGATGCCAATGAGACACTGCGATTCGAATTAGGTTTTGCCATTAACGGTTATGCCAAATTCGATTTGATGAAGAACGTAAGCATGGAGAATATCTTGGCATTGTACTCTAACTATCTGGAAGACCCTCAAAACATGGACGTAGATTATACCGCGAATGTCAACATGAAGGTAAACGAATGGCTTACTACCAATATCGCTTTTCAAGCCATTTATGACGATAATGCCGTAAAAGGTTTCCAAATTCGCGAAGCCATTGGTGTGGGTCTAACCTACAAATTTGAATAATGGATTGATTATCCCAATAAAGAAAAGCCCCCGAGAACGGGGTTTTTTTATTCCATAAATTCTTCTGGATATAGGAAGTTGTTGTACGGAAAACGCGTGACATGAATATCACGCACCTTCTGATACACGAGTCTTCTAAATTCTTCCCAGTTCTCTTTATTGATTGCCGAAATGAAAATAGCATCTCCATCGGTTCTCGCCATCCATGTTTTCTTCCACTCCTCAAGGGTATAGTGGGATTCATTTCGCTCCGTGGTTAAATCATCTTCTTCAATCACCTCTGGCATGTAGGCATCAATCTTATTGAAAACCATAATCGTTGGCTTATCCTTGCTTTCAATTTCATCCAGGATCTGGTTAACAGATGCGATATGATCTTCAAAGGAGGGGTGGGAAATATCTACCACGTGTAAAAGTAAATCGGCTTCACGCACCTCATCCAAAGTACTCTTAAAGGATTCCACCAATTGGGTAGGTAGCTTACGAATAAATCCAACCGTATCGGAAAGTAAGAATGGCAAGTTCCCAATCACTACTTTACGTACCGTTGTGTCCAAAGTTGCAAACAACTTATTCTCGGCAAAAACCTCGCTTTTGCTCAGAACATTCATCAAGGTAGATTTCCCAACATTCGTATACCCTACAAGCGCCACACGAACTAAAGACCCCCTATTTCCCCGCTGTACTGCCATCTGCTTATCGATGCTCTCCAATTTCTTTTTGAGAAGGGCAATACGATCTCTAACAATCCTCCGGTCGGTTTCTATTTCCGTTTCTCCAGGACCCCGCATTCCAATACCCCCTCTCTGGCGTTCTAAGTGGGTCCACATTCCCGCTAGTCGCGGTAGGAGGTATTCATATTGTGCCAATTCGACCTGGGTACGGGCATAACTAGTTTGGGCCCGTTGGGCAAAGATGTCGAGTATGAGATTGGTTCGATCGATGATTTTACAACGCAGCTCCCGCTCGATATTCTTTTGTTGTGCGGGAGAAAGTTCGTCATCGAAAATAGCAGTACCTATTTCGTTTTCTTCTACATAGGCGCGTACTTCCTCCATCTTACCTGAACCAATAAATGTTTTGGGGTTGGGCATATCCATCTTTTGGGTAAAGCGCTTTAGCACTTCCCCTCCTGCGGTATAGGCCAAAAACTCAAGTTCATCCAAATATTCTTTCGATTTTTCTTCATTCTGATACTTGGTAATCAAACCTATCAAAACGACCTTCTCATACTCATGTTCCTGTTGCTCTAACATAAAATCGATTTAAGCCACAAAGGTACAAAACTGTTTAATGGGTATTTTTGTACTTTACCCTGTATTTTAACTTTTTAAGAAAAGAGTATGGTGCCTCAAGATCAGTACAGCTTTGCCTTTTATAATGTTGAAAATCTCTTCGATACAAAAAACGACCCAAAAACCCTCGATGACGATTTTACAGCAACCTCCGATAAAGAATGGACCGAAAAACGATTTCAAAAAAAGCTGAAGAAATTGGGTAAAGCCATCTCGCATATCGGACTAGAAAAGATTGGCTTCCCACCCGTTGTCGTGGGATTGGCAGAAGTAGAAAACAAGACAGTCCTAGAAGCCCTTCTGGAAACAAAGCATCTAAAATTAAAGGGTTATGGCATTGTTCACCATGAATCTCCCGATGAACGGGGGATTGATAATGCCCTTATCTATCGAAAAAAATACTTTCGTGTAGAACATAGTTTTAGCCATACGGTATATGTCACCAATGAATTGGGCGAGCGGGATTTTACGCGAGACATTCTTCAAGTATCGGGTTGGATACTTAACCAAAAGGTTCATTTCCTTGTCAATCATTGGCCCTCCCGTAGACAGGGCACCGAGGAAACTTCTTATAAGCGCGTGGTTGCGGCCGAACGAAATCTAGAAATTATCAATGCCATTCGTGAAGGGGAACCGGATGCGCGAATTGTCGTAATGGGCGACTTTAACGATGACCCAAAAAGCGACAGCCTCTTAAAATTAATAGCCGGAGGATTCTACAACCCCATGGAATCGTTGCTTACTCATGAGGAAGGAAGTTTGAGCCACCAAAACACTTGGCATCTATTCGATCAGATTTTGGTGTCCCACAATTTTCTGCAATTACACGACAATCCTTTCCAGTTTGATACGGCTGTAATTTATCATCCTCATGAATTACAAGAGTATTCAGGTAAATATAAAGGGACCCCTTTTCGAACCTATGTAGGAAAAAAATATTTAGGGGGGTATAGCGATCATTTTCCCGTTTATTCGGTTTTCACCTTAGAAAAATAGGGGGTGTAATTACCATTTATGGGAATTTTCTGTCATTTAACCTAAAAAGGTTCTTCCTACATATATTTCGTTAAATTTTTGTTTACATTAGCCCTAAATAACCACCAATCATTCCGAAATGACAAGTTACTTACCTAAGCGTTTGCAGCCTTTGTTTTCGCACAAAATCACTGCACTTGCCAGTTTCCTAATTGTTTTATTTGCTTGTACCAGCACCACCTTCGGACAAGGACCCGGATCCCTATTTGTGGACGCTGGACCTGATGTTACCATCGAATGTGGAACAGGAAATGGATGCGCCGAAATCACGGCCACCTTTTTGGAAACTTTTGAATCTGCTACCAACCTTTATACGGTAGAATCGAT
>CAZOSF010000012.1:0-1301 GCA_964582415.1 uncultured Alteromonas sp. | reverse complement strand
CCCAACCGTGTTTTGGTGGTGGCTTATTACGAAGTTCCAATGTTCTCTGGGACTTGTAATAACTTGTTAGCAACACAAATGGTGGTGTTCTACGAATTTTCTAATGTGATTGAAGTATATATGCAGGATAAGCCTGTATGTCCCACTTGGAATGATGGAAATGCAGCCTTGGGAATTCAGAATAATGACGGCGACATTGCCTTCGTACCCCCAGGAAGAAACACTTCCGATTCACCATGGACGGCTTCTAATGAAGCTTGGAGCTTCAGCCCTGCAGGAGATCCTACATATGTTTTCGAATGGTTGGATTCCAGTGGAACCGTAATTAGCACCGACTCAACGGTTGAGGTTTGTCCACAAGGTAATGAAACCTATACCGCTCGTGTTACTTATACCAACTGTAACGGAGACGTGGTTGTTCTTACCGATGATGTGGAAGTGACTTCCGAGGCAAACTTTACGGTTGATCTTGGAGGCGACCAAGTATTCTGCGACACCCCATCTTATGATATTACGGCAGTGCCAGAAGGCGTAGATCCATCTGGGGCTACCTATTTGTGGAATACGGGTGAAACTACCCAAACCATTACCGTTTCTACAACTGGTATTTATACTGTAGAAGTAACCGCCGATAACTGTACCATTACCGAAAGTGTTTCCATTACCTTCTTGGAAAGTCCGAACTGTTTTATTGAACCTTCTTGTGGTGGAATTGATTTCTTGGAGGACTTTGGAACAGGAACCGGACGTGTTTGTGATTTGAATGGTGCTACGACTACCTATATATGTAACACAACTTCTCAAGTAGAAGATGGAGAATACTCCGTAACCAATACTTCTACAGGATTGAATTCTGGATGGCATGTTGGTATGGAGGACCATACTCCAGACGATGTAGATGGACGCATGCTCTTTATCAATGCGGATGATATTACCTCCGGTGAATTCTATCGAAGAACCATTACCCTAAACCAAAATACGGACTATAGCTTTAGCGCTTGGATTACCACAGTATACGATACCGATACCAATATCTGTCCAAATGGTGGAATACCTGCCAATGTGAAGTTCCGTATTGAGGAACCAGGAGGAACTATAATTTCAGAAACCGATACAGGCGATATCCCGAACGGACCCGAACCCAACTGGCAAGAGTACACCATTTCCTTTAACACAGGAGCAAATACCGATGTGCAATTGGTATTGATCAATAACGGTGTTGGAGGCTGTGGGAATGACTTGGTTATCGATGATATTGCTTTGTCATATCTAAATGCTGGGCCACAAATCGAAACGCCCAA
>CAZOSF010000011.1:35965-45634 GCA_964582415.1 uncultured Alteromonas sp. | reverse complement strand
ATCCTTCCCAGTAATCTGGTCAGACGGATATGCAAAGACCTTAAGAGAACCCCCAACAGGAGGACCGCTCCTAGAAGACGAATGGTGGTACGTTTGGGCGGATGATCCTGCCGAACCCACCGATCCGGTATATAGTTGTCAACCTAATCCAAACGATCCTTCGTTATGTTTGGATGGAACAGTGCCTGGTGATGGGGTAAGTACCGTTTACAAAGCCTATCTACAAAAACGAGACAACAATATTTGGCAAGCTCAAAACGATATCCCTGCCGAACCACTCAACGTAGATTTATTGGACTGGGGGGATAACCTTGAGTCGATAGACTGGACGTTACGATCCCAAGTGAGAACCGAATTGGTTCTTTATGAAAACATGGTGCTTCCAATGCTTCAATATAGCATGAGACAAGTTTCCGGATGGGGCGTAAATGAAATGCACGGTTTACAGTCAACTCTAGAAAACGATATCGTTCTTGGACCTGGTAATATTGCTACGGTATATTCACATAATATGCGATTCACTGTTCAAAAATTATTGGTACATAAAGACTCTATTGCTGAGGGAAGCCTCACTTGGGTTCCTGGCAATGGATGGACTGAAACCGATCCAAACGGCGAAGAACTTATTAACGAGCCATTTATGAACCAAGCTGTTTATGAAGCTTCCGATGGACCCGGTTGGTTTAATGCTGAAATAAACATCAAAGGTAAACTCATTTATGGCTATACCTGGAATGTTCGACACATCAATGAAGGTTTGGGATACTACAGAATTACTTATAGCTTCGACGAAACCGGTGGCCCAGCGGCTTTGAATACATTCTTTGATGAAAACACCGAAATCATTGTTCCCATTGAAGAAGGCGAACTTCAGCCCGATCTCGGTGATGGTGGTGTTGCCAAGATTGATGTTGCCAACAACCTCACCTATATGGATATTCGAATTAGAGAATACGGCGGCGGCGGCGGAGGCGGCGGCGGCGGAGGCGGAGGTGGCGGCGGCCACTAATCGCCCAGTTATCGCCTTATTATGTAAAACAACTTAAAGCATAACAAAAATGCCGAACCCTAGGGTTCGGCATTTTTTATTGCCTATTCACTATTGGATTGCTTCAAATTTGAAAAGCATGAATATCAAAATGCATTCCCTATCGCTTTTAAAAAACAAAAAATTTATGAAAGAAAATCCAACCTACTGCGTAATAAATAGTGCGGAGCCTAGGGTTTTGAATTTTAAACCAGCTTCATTTATTCTCCCCTCTAAAATGATCCTGATTGATTGAAAATCCTTATCCCTCGACCAACGGTATTGGAAACAGGAATTATTAATCATAAAAGAATCGGATATGAAAGCTTTACATTTTTTGCGCGCAAGTATCGGGTTCTTCATCCTCGCATTGGTTTTTGTTCAATGCCAGAAAGAGGAGCTCATTACGGAAGACGAAACACAATTGGTTTCAGTAACCAATAGACTAACACCCAAAGAGTTCGACAATAATTTGTCCTTCCCATTAATTTGGTCGGACGGCTATGCATTGAAACTTAGGGAATCCCCTAACGGAGAACCCCTCTTGGAAGGAGAATGGTGGTACGTTTGGGGTGATGAAAACACCCCCTCATCAGAACCTATTTGCAGCTGTAAACCGCACCTAAAATACCATTTCAAATGTGAAGATGGTAGTGTGCCAGGGGATGGATACAGTGACGTGTTCAAAGCATATCTACAAAAACAATCTACCAATATTTGGCAAGCGGGTACCGCTAAACCTGAAGGAACTCCTGTCTTTGTTGATCTTGTTGATTGGGGAGATGCTTTAGAAATGAACGATTGGAATTTAAATTCCAAAATACCCACCGAATTAGTGCTCTACGAAAATTTAGACGTTCCAATGATTCAATTCAAAATGAAACATGTAAATGGTTGGGGTATTTTTGAAGTGGATGGACTAACAACCACTTTGTCAGATTTACTTATGATTGGTCCTGGAGACGTTGCAACCCTTTACTCCCATAACGTTCGATTTACGATTCAAAAAATAAACGTTCCATTGGAAACAATTGAAAGAGGAAGCCTCGTTTGGGAACCCGTCAATGGGTGGACAGAATCCGATCCCAATGGTCAAAATATTATAAATGAACCTATTTTCAACCAACCTATTTATGAAACAGGCGATGGTCCAGAATATTTCAGGGCCGAAGTAAATACGCATGGTAAAATGGTTTATGGATTTACCTGGGATACCAGTCAATTTAATGAGGGTGAAGGATATTACAGACTCACCTACAGCTTTGATGAAAATTGTGGAGAAGTTCCATTGAACACCTATTTCGATGCCAAAACTGAAATTATCGTCCCCCATATTTTTAATAATACGTTTCCAGAAGAAGGAGGGGTAGCTAATTTAGATCTTAAATATAACCTTACTTATATGGACATCTGTATTAAAAAAGAAGGTGTAAACTAATGGTATCCCTATGTTAATTTGGAAAAACACTATAAATCAAAAAAGCCGAACTAAAAGTTCGGCTTTTTTATAGCACTTATTTTATTGAATTTCCGCACTTAGCCCGGCATCCAGTAATTTGCTGCATCGCGGTTCCAAGTCTTCATACGACCCAGATTTTACGGTACACTTGCCTTTATAATGTACAATAATAGCACATTGCTCGGCCTGAAGGTGGGTATGTTCACAAACCATAACCAATGTCTCGATAACATGGTCGAAGGTATTCACATCGTCATTAAATAATACAATCTGATTTTCCTTATCCACTTCTTCGGCAAGGAGAACATCTTCTTCGTATTGTTCTTTATTCATCCACATGATTCGAAAGTACAAATTTTGCGGCAATCCAATTGTTTTTTTCCTTAGCACCAACGTATTGCAATCCCAATTTAGTACATTCCTCGTTTATAACAGGGAGATCTTGCTGGTAAAAACCACTGAGCAATAAAGTCCCCATTGGCTGCATACTCCGCACATAGGATTCCATGTCCTGGAGCAGGATGTTCCTATTGATATTAGCAATAATCAAATCGAAAGTGGGCTCCTTGGGAAGCAACCTAGCATCGCCCAATTGCACCTTGATTTTCGTGCATTGATTGCGTCCAATATTCTCAATTGAATTTTCCACACTCCATTCGTCAATATCGATAGCCAGTACCGATGAGGCTCCCCGCATCTCCGCCATAATGGCCAAAACCGCTGTTCCACAGCCCATATCCAAGACATGCCAACCCGAGCAATCTATTTCCAATAGCCATTGCAACATCATAAAGGTAGTTTCATGATGTCCCGTACCGAATGACATCTTTGGCTCTATTACAATCTCATAGGGAACGTTGAAAGGGGGATGAAATGGTGCCCTTAGGGCACAGTTATTCCCTACTTCTATGGGGTTGAAATTCTTTTCCCATTCTTCGTTCCAATTTTGTGCAGCGATAAGCCGTTTGGCATAGGTAATGGAAAATTCTGGGGAGTTGAGAATGTCTACCTCTTTCAGTAATTGCTCCTTCCAATCCTGGCGCTGAATATAAGCCAATACCCCTTCTTCGGTTTCCACAAAACTTTCAAACCCTAGGGCACCCAGTTCAGCTATAAGTATTTCTGTCCCCGGTTGTAATGGGGATACTTCAAACGCTAATTCAATGTATACAGCACTCATTACATCGCTTTGATAATTGCAGTGAAATCTGTTGCATTTAAGGAAGCACCACCTATCAAACCTCCATCCACATCAGGCTTTCCAAAAATCTCGACAGCATTATTGGGCTTTACACTTCCTCCGTATAGAATAGTTACATTATCTGCCAACGATGCATCATAGGCTTCGCTAATGGTTTTACGAATATAGGCATGCATTTCCTGGGCCTGATCGGGCGTCGCCGTCATACCAGTTCCGATGGCCCAAACGGGTTCATAGGCGAGGATAATGTTCTTCCAATTAGAGGCCTTTAAATGAAATAGCGCTTTTTTCAGTTGTTGTTCTACCACGGCAAAATGGTTATTCGCATGGCGCTCCTCTAATTTTTCTCCAAAACAGAAGACAACCTCGAGTCCGTCGGAAATGGCAGCATCCACTTTTTCCTTCAACAATTCATCTGTCTCATGGAAATATTCCCGACGTTCACTATGCCCTAAAATAACGGTTTTCACACCGACACCTAAAAGCATGGATCCTGAAACTTCTCCAGTATATGCTCCGCTCGACTTTTGATGCATGTTTTGAGCCCCTACTTCCACTCTCGAATCTCTTCCCGTTGCTTTTTGAGCCGAGGGAATATTGATGAATGGTGGAAATATCATCACCCGATTGACGCCTACATCCAGCGTTTTTATAGCATGGCTAATTTCATTAACCAACTGTGCCGATTCTTCGGCATTCAAATTCATTTTCCAATTTCCTGCAACCACTTTCGTTCTCATAGATTCTTCTATTATTGATGACTAATTTTGGGATCTAACCAACCGTAGATCAAATCCACCACGATATTAATTATTATAAATAAAGAAGCAATGACCAAAACCGCTCCCATTATAATGGGAAGATCTAGGGTATTCAATGCGTCTACAATTTCTTTTCCGAGGCCATTCCAACCAAAGATATATTCCACAAACACCGCTCCCGCCAACATGGAAGCAAACCAGCCCGAAACCGCTGTTACTACCGGGTTCAAGGAATTTTTCAAGGCGTGTTTCCAAATAATTTTCGGAAAACTGAGTCCTTTTGCCTTTGCCGTTCGAATATAATCTTGCCCCAAAACTTCCAGTAGGGAATTGCGCATCAATTGGGTAACCACGGCCAACGGACGAATCCCCAATACAATGGCTGGAAGAATAAGATTTTTCCATTGAACATGGGCCCCCTCCCCAAAATCGTCTACCTCATACAAACTTCCCGTCATATTCAGATGGGTAACCTCATTCCAAACATATCCAAATAACCAGGCGAATACAATGGCACTAAAGAAGGAAGGAACACTCATTCCCAAGGTGCTTACCAATTGGATACATTTATCCAAGAATTGGTCCTTGAACATGACGGAAACGATTCCCAAAATCAATCCCAACAACATGGCAATAGAAATAGCAGAAACAGCCAACACAGCCGTATTGGGAAGGGTTTCGTAAATAACCTCGCTCACATTTTTCCCATTTTTCTGGAAGGATTCCCTTAAATAGGGCCATTTTAAAACAAATGAGCTTTCTCCGACCTTAAATAAGTGGAAAGCAGTGTACTTGCCTTCTTGTAAATAGGTATAATCACCTTTTCGGGTACTATGTACGGAAATAGGAGAAAGATCATTTAGATAGAGAAGATACTGCTCCACCAAGGGCTTATCGAATCCATATTTTTGTTTCACCACAGCCACCTGCTCGGCAGTTTCATTTTGTCCCAACATCATTCGAGCGGGATCTCCTGGCAACACATTGAATAAAAAGAAAATCACCGTAACCACTCCAAATAGGGTAATCAAGGCATATCCTAATTTTTCAAAGGTGTATCGAAGCACTTATTCGAATTTAAATTTATGGGCGTCGTTCCAATGCAGCTTCTGCATGACAGTGCCCCTTTTCAATTCCAGAATGCCCGGATTACTGCGAACAATCGTTTTCAGGGTCGTCATATCACAGAAATAAAAGGGAAAATTCAACTTTTGATTTTTGGCCAAAACTTCTGTTTCTTCGGTACTTGAAGCCGACATCCCGATAACCTTATATCCCTTTTTCAGAGCCTCATCTGTAATTTCCTTTACCCCCGAAAAACCACTTATTTCGGTATTGTCCAAGTTGTAGGCAACAATCATGATCAACTTGTCCTCTTCCAAAAATTCTTCCGTATAATCCATTCCGTCACGCTCTATCGTAAAGTCGTGAATAGGTGGTTCATAAGGTTCACGCAAAAAACCTGTTTCTACCCCTATCCGTTCACCTCCCTTGGGCTTCGGGTCCTGCCCAGTCGTATTGGTAATCACCTCTTCCTCCCCATTGATTCGATACTTCCAACGATATTCAATGATAGGCGGCAAGGCATCCTCTGGTACCTTCATTCCCTCTTGAAGGTTGGCGCCGATTTTATAGGGTCTGAAATCAACCACCGGTAAATGCATCAATACGTGATACCCTAACCAAAGACATAAAATAAAGGCCACCAAGACGGCGATGCTATTGCTGTTTCTTGAAAACATGGGTTGAATATAGTTCCGTCCTATCACTAAAATCAGGATTAACACCAACAATACTATATCCTTTGAAAATGACTCCCAAGGGGTGAGCGGAATGGCGTCACCAAAACATCCACAATCGGTCACTTTATTATAATAAGCGCTATAAAAGGTCAGGAAAGTAAAGAAAACGATCATCCCTAAAAGGCTGAAGAGCGTAAAGCGTTTGGCGTATCCCAACAATAACATAACCCCTAACAACACTTCAAAAACCACCACAAAGACGGCCAATGCTAAGGAATAGGGCACCAAGAACTCCAAATCCAAGACGGAGGGTGCAAAATAATCCTGTAGTTTAAAGGAAAATCCCACGGGATCATTCAGTTTAATTAACCCGCTGATGATAAATAAAATCCCAACAAAAACGCGACTAAATCCTACTAGATACTTCATACTCGATTACTTCTGGTTCCAGTCCTTTAAATGGATTAACGCAAAAACGCTATAGTTGATCATGTCCTGATAATTGGCATCGATACCTTCGCTTACCAAGGTTTTACCTTGATTATCTTCTATCTGCTTAACGCGCAGTAATTTCTGAAGGATGAGATCGGTCAAGGAACTTACCCGCATATCACGCCATGCTTCCCCATAATCATGGTTCTTGTCCATCATCAACTTCTTAGTGATTGCCACTTTTTCATCATACATTGTTATCGCCTCATCCAATGACAAATCGGGTTGTTCCACCACTCCCTTTTCTATTTGAATCAAGGCCATAAGCGAATAATTGATGATCCCGATAAACTCGGAAACCTCTCCTTCATCCACCTTGCGTTCGGCATTGGTTTGCAAACTTCGAATACGTTGCGCCTTGATGAAAATTTGATCGGTTAAGGAAGGTAGGCGAAGGATCCGCCAAGCACTTCCATAGTCCTTCATTTTATTGATAAATAAGGTTCGACACTCGTTGATTACAGCATCAAATTGTTTTGAAGTATCGGGCATTCGTTCTCTTAGATTTTGCGTAAATTTCGCTTAAATAAATCAATTTAAAAAATAGATGACCCTCAATTGCAAAGGCAATCTCATCGATTTAACCACACCCAGAATAATGGGCATCATGAATCGTACTCCCGATTCGTTTTATAATGGAAGTCAATTGCACGATGAGCGGGCAGTTCTATTGAAGGCGGAGCAATTTCTCAAGGAAGGAGCTACTTTTTTGGATGTTGGTGGTTATAGTACGCGTCCCGGAGCTCAGGAAGTTACTATTGAAGAGGAATTAAAAAGGGTGGTAAGTACCGTTGCGTTGTTAGTGGATAATTTTCCGGAAGCGATCCTTTCGGTTGATACCTTTAGAAGTGAGGTGGCACGAGCGGGAATTGAAGCAGGAGCGGCCATGGTTAATGATGTTTCTGGTGGCTCTTTGGATGACACTATGCTTTCTACCATTGCTGAATACCAAGTTCCCTATGTGCTGATGCACATGAGGGGAACGCCCCAGACCATGAGCACTCTTACGCAATATGGTAATGTAACCGAAGAAGTGGTCTTTGAATTATCACAGAAAATTGCTCAGGCAAGAGAACGAGGAATCAATGATATCATTGCCGATCCTGGATTTGGCTTTGCCAAAACCATTCCCCAAAATTTTGAAATGCTCTCCCATTTGGAACATTTTTTACATTTAGATGTTCCACTATTAGTGGGCATTTCCAGGAAATCGATGATTTACAAAACACTCGAAATCACTCCAGAAGAGGCACTCAATGGAACCACAGCACTTAATTCCATAGCCTTGTTAAAGGGAGCCCATATTCTGAGAGTGCATGATGTTAAGGAAGCAATGGAGTGTGTTCACTTGCTAGAGAATTTCAAAAAATAAGTACATTTACAAAAACCCCCACCCTTGGAAATACTAGATATCAGAATTATCGACATCATAGACATCGTCTTGGTCGCATTCTTGCTCTACTATCTTTACAATCTGGTGAAGGGCACCGTTGCCATCAACATTTTCATCGGAATCGTTATTCTGTACGGAATTTGGAAGCTGACGGAACTACTGGAAATGCAACTTTTAAGTAAAATTTTAGGGGGGTTTCTTGGCGTGGGGATGTTTGCCCTTATCGTTGTTTTCCAGCAAGAGATACGTAAGTTTCTTTTGATGGTAGGAACCACAAATTTTTCTGCTCGGAAAAAGCTATTTAAACGACTCAATCTGTTCGAGGATGCAGAAGTCGCCACAAATATTTCTGCCATCATCGGTGCGGTCGCCAAAATGTCGAAATCCCACACGGGTGCCATCATTGTCATTCAAAGAAACAACAGCTTAGAATTTGTAAAAAACACAGGGGACCCGATGAATGTGGAAGTGAATCAGCCCATTTTAGAAAGTATCTTTTACAAGAACAGTCCATTGCATGACGGAGCCCTAATCATAGAGGATAACACTATTACTGCAACGCGGGTGATTCTTCCAGTTTCCAATGAAAAAAGTATTCCCCAACGATTCGGACTCCGCCACCGTGCAGCACTAGGGATTACAGAGAAAACAGATGCTGTATGTTTGGTGGTGTCTGAAGAAACAGGTCAGATTTCTTATCTTAAAGATGGTGATTTTGTTCTCTATGAAGATCTCGATGACCTTAGGAAAATCATGGAAAACGATTTAAGGGAATAACCATGACATGCAAAAATTGTCATGAAACGCTTATCAACACACAAAACTATTGTACTGTTTGTGGAGCCAAAGTGATTCGCCATCGACTCACCTTCAAACATCTTTGGGCAGAATTTGTGGAGAAGGTCTTGAATATCGATAATACCTTATTCCGAACCTACCGAACCCTTTGGACGAAGCCAGAAGCCGTAATCAATGGGTTTATTGAAGGTCAACGTAAAAAGTATTTCAATGTTTTCAGTTATTTCGCCGTTGCCATATCTCTTGCAGGATTTCAGCTTTTTATCCTGAGAAAATTCTATCCTGAAGCCTTCGATATTACCGCACTGGTTGCAGATCAAAAAATTACCAATGCGCCCAATGTAGACTGGGTATACGATTATTACAGCATATTGGCACTGTTGAACTTACCTTTTTATGCTTTATTGGCGAAACTCACCTTTCTGGGTTTGAAAAAGTATAATTATGTAGAACATCTCGTTATCAATACCTATATAATCGCCCAATATACTATTACAACGTTTTTCATAATTATTGCCTTAGTGGTCCTGGGCGTTAATTATTTTTTGGCAGGTAATCTCTCAGCAATTTTATTGATCTTTTACGTCTCCTATTGTTATAAGCGACTCTACCCGTTAAGTTTGAAACAACTATTTCTCAGAATACTACTATTTTTTGGAATCATCCTAGGACTAATGATCGTATTGGGCCTTGTACAATTTCTATTGCTCTATTTAACAGGAGATTTGGATGCCGTGAGTCGAGCTTCTCAGAAGAGTGTAAATCCAACTTAAGCGACTTCTTCCTTTTGGAATTG
>CAZOSF010000011.1:21235-35865 GCA_964582415.1 uncultured Alteromonas sp. | reverse complement strand
GGTTTGCTAACATAGGCTCGCAAGAAGGCTATGAGCTGTCGCTGCCCAGAGGAAAGCATCGTTCCTCGCTCTTTCACATTATAGTGATAGCCATTAGGCAAGGAGGAAATGAACTCATGTACCCCAATATCCTTCGCCGCTGCAATCACCTCTTCTTCAGTGATTGATTCATCCCCAAGAGTAATATTCTTAAGAATGGTATCGGCAAACAAAAATACATCCTGAAGGACTACGGCAATATGACTTCTAAGGGATTCCAAAGTATATTTTTTGATGGATATATTGTCGATAAGAATGGATCCAGAATTGATTTCATAAAATCGGGAGAGCAAATTGATAATGGTCGATTTTCCCGCACCCGTGGCTCCTACCAATGCCACGGTCTGTCCTGGCGCTACTTTGAAAGAAATGCCTTTGATAACCTCTTCGTCTGCATTGTAGCCGAAATGCACCTCCTGAAATTCAATTTCCCCTTGGGTATCCTTCATATGTTCGGTACCATTGTCGGCGATATGTGACTTAGTATCCAAAATGGCAAACACCCTATTGGCGGCTACCATTCCCATTTGCAGGGTATTGAATTTATCGGCAATCATTCGTAAGGGTCGGAAGAGCATTTGGGATAACTGAATAAACGCCGCAATAATTCCAACGGTGATATCGCTTCCTACAGCCAGATCTTTGGATACGGCATGCAATCCTCCGTACCAAATAATCAGTCCCAAAGCCACCGAGGCCGAGACTTCTGCAATTGGAAAGAAAATCGAATTATACCAAACGGTTTTGATCCATGCCTTTTTGTGTTCTTCATTGATTTCTTTGAAGGTAGCATACTCCTCTTTTTCACGAACAAAAATTTGAACGATTTTCATTCCGGTAATACGCTCCTGCACGAAGGTGTTAAGATTGGCCACTTGATTGCGTACGCCTTCAAATGCCGTCTTCATGGCTCGCTGGAACAATCGTGTAGCATATAATAAAACAGGAAGAATGGAGAACGAAATCAGTGCCAATTTCCAGTTTTCATAGACCATGTATCCAGCAATGGCAATCATCTTCAAAATATCACTTGCTATGGTAAACAACCCCTCACTGAAGATTCTAGCAATCGTCTCGATATCGTTTACGGCACGTGTAGTGAGACGGCCTACTGCACTTTTATCAAAGTATTGCATTTTGAAACTCATCATCAGTTTGAAGAGTTTCACCCGTATGTCGCGAATTACAGTCTGTCCTAACCAGTTGGCATAATAAATAAAGGAAAATTGCAATGCTACCTCAATGACCAAGGCAATAAGCATCAATACTACATAGTAAAGAAGCACATCCCAATCCCCTTGACTCATCCCCAAATCGATGGCATTCTTCAAGAATACGGGGCCTAAAACACCCGCTACGGATAGGCCAATGGCGACAAGCGCCACAAAGACAAATGTACCGGTATAAGGACGGGTGTAGCCCATCAACCGTTTAAAAAGATTAAAATCGAATGCCTTACCGTCTACCTTCGACATACTTATTAGAGCTTAATATTTTCTGGATACTCTACCTTCGTGAGAAAGAGTCCGTGTGCAGGAGCCGAGGCTCCTGCCCTAGTTCGATCCTGGCTTTGAATGATTGCATGTAAATCGTCTAAAGACACTTTTCCATAGCCTACCTCCAAAAGGGTCCCAACAATGGCACGAACCATATTTCTAAGAAATCGATCCGCTTTAATGGTAAAAACCAATCCGTTATTGGTTTCCTTCCAAGAGGCCTCTTCAATCGTACAATGATACGTTTTTACATCCGTTTTTGATCGAGAGAAACACTTAAAATCTTCATAATTCAATAAAATAGCGGCCCCTTCATTCATTTTTTGAATATCGGGACGCTTATGGGTATAGAAAGCCAAATTGGGCTGAAAGGGATCCTTCTCAAATACGATATGGTATTCATATTCCCGAGAAATCGCATCAAAACGCGCATGTGCTTCCGGCTTTACAGGGAATATATCGTGTATAGCAATGTCCTTGGGCAAATACGAATTCATCCTGTAGATCAAATGCTCCGTATCTAGTGGCCCATCAAAATCCATGTGTGCGAATAACTGTCTGGCATGTACCCCCGTGTCGGTTCTTCCCGCTCCAGTAATGGAAATTTCTTCCCCGAGTAGCATTTTTAGAGCCTCTTCGATTTTTTCCTGTACACTGAGGGCATCCGGTTGCCGCTGCCAACCGAAGTAGGCTATTCCGTTATAGGCTATTTCTAAAAAGTACCGCACAATTTTTTCTTGAATTCACAAAAGTACAAATTCAGGCTGTAGTATCTTTATCGAATAAATAGGTTCCCGAAAACAAATCAAATGAAACGTATCCTTCTGTTAAGCGACACACATGGCTATATAGATGATGCCATCCTTACCCATGTTCAATGGGCCGATGAAGTATGGCACGCGGGCGATATTGGCACTTTGGAGGTTACGGATGCGATACAAAAATTCACTCCCCTTCGCGCGGTTTACGGCAATATTGATGGTGCTAAACTTCGAACCGAATTTCCTATGGACCAACGTTTCATTTGTGAAGGGATCAACGTATTCATAACTCATATTGGAGGATACCCGGGACGCTATGAAAAACGGGTTCGAGAGATTTTGGATACCCATCCACCCGATTTGTATATCTGTGGGCATTCCCATATTTTAAAGGTGGTTCGCGACAAAAAACGAAACCTACTTCATATGAATCCTGGAGCCATTGGCAAACAAGGATTTCACCAAGTTCGAACCTTGTTGCGATTCGAGGTGGAAGGCAAAGAGTTAAAAAATCTGGAAGTAGTTGAATTCAAGCGATAAAAAACCCCTGAAACAATTGTCGCAGGGGTTTTGCACTAATAGATACTAAGATTTGGTTTTAACGTAATCGATCTACAGATTTTACGAGATCCTCGTCCCTTTTGATAGCCTTATTGGCCAGCACTAAAAAAACGATAGAAAGGATGGGTAAGAGCATCACAATACCCTTCTCAGAAACCGAAGTTTCTCCGGATAAAGTTAGCGATCGATACACGAAAACTCCCAGTAATACAAAGTTTAATATGATCGTAAGACGATTCAGCACAAATTGTTGCTGACGCTTTTTGAATTTCAAAATTGAAATGAGGGTCAAAAATACAGAAAGCCCCATTATTCCCAAAACGATTGGACTGGAATTATCCAGTATTACATTCCCTTCGGCATCCACCACATTCGGAAACACGAAATACAGCACCACCATGGTGATGACGGAAAGGAGCATATAGACGCTTTGAACTCTCTGAATCATTTGTATTTGCTAGATAAGGGCACAAAAATAAGGTTTCTTTTCTGAAAAATTAAAGCACCATTTCAAAATATTGTTGTATACTTGCACTACTATTCGTAACCACCTCAACAGAGGTTACTTAGTCTTCATAGTATTTTTTCGACTTTATATCTCTTATTGCATAAGACACAATACTTTCTATAATTTATTCAGTATTACTACATGTTTGACATTTCAGAACTTAAAGAAAAGTTACTTCCTGAATTACAAGACATTGCCAAAGATTTAGGCGTGCCAAAATTCAGAAGTCTTAAAAAATTAGACTTGGTGTATCGTATCTTAGATCACCAAGCTGCCAATCCAAAAGCCGTTAAGGCTATTACCTCTGAGGATTCTTCCACTCCAAAAAACGAATCGGAAAACAAAGGAGCCCAAGATATCACGGGGCAAAAGAGGGACAAACGGCAACGTACCCAACGCAACGACAATCGTGGTCACAGAAACCCACAACAAGAGGCTGCTCAAGATAAATCTCAAGCTCAAGATAAATCTCAAGCACAGGACAAACAAGCACAGCCTAGCCAGCCACAGCCACAGCCAAAAAAGAATCAAGGGGCACCAAGGCACAACGAAAAGAACAGAACCAAAGAGGGACAACCCCATAATAAAAATAAAAACCAAGGTCCTAAGAAGGACGATGGGAACGACCAAGGTAAAAACGGGAATAAAGACACCCGAAACCGGTACAGAGAACCCGATTTCGAATTCGATGGTATCATTGAAAGCGAAGGTGTCTTGGACATCATGCAGGATGGATACGGTTTCCTCCGGTCCAGCGATTACAATTATCTCTCATCTCCCGATGATATCTATGTGTCACAATCTCAAATACGCCTTTTCGGTCTAAAAACCGGAGATACCGTATTGGGAGAGGTTCGTCCACCGAAAGAAGGAGAAAAATATTTTCCACTTATTAAAGTCAGTAAAATCAACGGCTTGAATCCGAATGTGGTTCGGGATCGCGTTTCTTTTGAACACTTAACCCCGCTTTTCCCTGAGGAAAAATTCAATATTGCAGATCGTCAAAGTACTATTTCAACACGTATCATCGACCTTTTTGCTCCTATTGGTAAAGGACAAAGGGGAATGATTGTTTCCCAACCAAAAACGGGTAAAACGATGTTGTTGAAAGATATTGCCAATGCCATAGCTGCCAATCATCCGGAAGTATATCAAATCATCCTTTTGATCGATGAGCGCCCAGAAGAGGTGACCGACATGCAGCGTCACGTAAAAGGAGAGGTAGTGGCCTCGACCTTCGATAAGGAAGCTTCCGAACACGTTCGCGTGGCAAACATTGTCATCGAAAAAGCCAAGCGATTGGTGGAATGTGGTCATGATGTAGTAATCCTTTTGGATTCCATAACCCGATTGGCCCGCGCCTATAACACTGTGCAACCGGCCAGTGGTAAGATCTTGAGTGGTGGGGTGGATGCTAACGCCCTTCACAAGCCAAAACGTTTCTTCGGAGCGGCACGTAATATCGAAAACGGTGGTTCCTTGAGTATTATCGCCACAGCGCTAACCGAAACTGGTTCGAAGATGGATGAGGTAATCTTTGAAGAATTTAAGGGAACCGGTAATATGGAATTACAATTAGATCGTAAGATCGCGAACCGTAGAATATTCCCTGCTATCGATCTTACTTCTTCCAGTACTCGTCGTGATGATTTGCTACTTGATGAAAACGTAATACAACGTATGTGGGTGATGCGTAAATACTTGGCCGATATGAATCCTGTTGAAGCTATGGAATTCATCAACGATCGTATCAAACAAACGAGAAATAACGAAGAATTCTTGATTTCCATGAACGGATAAAGTTCTTCAGAATATAAAAAAAGGGATGCCAAGCGCATCCCTTTTTTTATACCAAAAATGAAAGTTCCTGCTATCTTTGAACAAAATGCACTCCATGAAACAGCTGCCTGTCCTTTTTATATCCTTCTTGTTCCTTTTTTCATGCACCAAGAAAAATGCACCTGTTGCGATCGATTTTACCACAACTTTCGAGAATTCCATTGGTACACGCACGGCTACCTACGAAGACGTCATTTCCTTTTACAAACAATTAGCTGCTACTTATCCTACCATCGCTATCTATGAAATGGGCCCCACAGACAGTGGCAAACCCTTACATGTTGTGGTATACAATCCCAGCGGGGTCGGTTCTTCAGAATTTAATAAGGACCCTGAAAAAAACACCTTACTCATTAACAACGGCATCCACCCAGGCGAGAGCGATGGTATCGATGCGAGCATGATGCTCCTTCGTGATTATGCCCAAGGTAAACTGGAGGCCCCAAAAAATACGGTAATAGCGACCATTCCAGTATATAATATTGGGGGAGCTCTCAATAGAAATACCGGATCGCGCACCAATCAAAATGGCCCAGAGGAATATGGCTTTCGCGGGAATGCCAGAAATTTTGATCTGAATAGAGATTTCATGAAGGTCGACACCAAAAATGCAGAAAGCTTTCAACAACTATTTCATCAAATCAAACCAGCTGCATTTATAGACAATCACGTGAGCAATGGCGCCGACTATCAATATACCCTAACGCATTTGTTCACCCAGCATAACAAGTTAGGCGATGCCATGGGCTCTTATTTGCACGAAACTTTTCATCCCGCTTTGGAAGATTCATTGGCTCAACAAAACTGGGACATAACACCTTATGTTAACCTTTTCAATCGCACCCCTGAACACGGATTTTCACAATACTTGGATTCTCCGAGATACTCTACAGGTTATACCACATTGTTCAATGCATTGGGAATGATGATTGAAACCCATATGCTTAAACCTTATAAACAGCGAGTAGAAGGAACCTATGCTCTGATGAGAACTTTTGTTTCCATCATAGATTTGGACGCTGGCAACCTTAAAAGGGCTCGAGCATCGGCATTAGAAGAATTCAAACCAGGAAAAACCTATCCATTGGAATGGGCCGTGGATTCTTCCAAAACAACCACGCTCCAGTTTAAAGGGTATGAAGGCCGTATGGTTACCAGCGAAATCACTGGATTACCAAGGTTAAAATATTTTCGCGATGAACCTTTTGTAAAACCCGTCACCTATTACAATTACTTCAAAGCTACGGATGGCGTCATCATACCAGACTATTATATCATTCCACAAGGGTATTGGACGGTAATCGATCAATTGAAAAACAACTGCATAAAAATGGAGGTATTTAAAAAGGATACTGTAGTGACGGCCGAGATGTATACAATACAGGATTATAGCACCTATCGAAGTCCCTATGAAGGCCATTATCCTCATTACGATGTGAAAACGCTTTTAGAAGAGATTAACTATAAAGTGAATGCGGGTGATATACTCGTGCCGACAGAACAGGATGGCGTTCGTTACATTATCGAAGCATTGGAGCCAACTGGGGTAGATTCTTTTTTTGCTTGGAATTATTTTGATACCATCTTACAACAAAAGGAAGGATTCAGCCCCTACGTATGGGAGGATAAGGCTTTGGAATTGTTGGAGGAAAACCCACTGCTGAAAAGTGAATTTGAAGCAAAAAAAGCCTCAGAGGCAGACTTTGCCAATAATTGGTACGCTCAGCTAGATTGGTTACACAAACGTTCCAATCATTATGAAAAATCACATTTGAGATACCCGATCGTTCGGGTGCGATAATAAGTATTCTTTAGGAAAAAGCAATTTGATGTTTGCGTAACTATTGGAGAGGGCTTTTTGGGACTTTTCAAAGTTTTTCCATTTTACCTTTTTAATGCCTTCATTCACTTGAGGCGTGAATTCCCCTTCGTAATCGGTGAACATTTCAAACCAATAGGTAGCCTTTAGTTTAAACTTCCCGTTGCGCTTGAAAACATGATAGGTTTTATCAATAAACCGCCGCACCTCTAAATTTTTTACGCCGGTTTCCTCCTCCACTTCACGAATGGCTGCCGCTTCATGCGATTCCCCTTTGTCGATATGTCCTTTAGGCAAATCCCAACGACCATTTCTGTAGATAAACAAGATTTCCTTTTTTTGATTGTACACCAAACCGCCCGCTGCTTCCACGTAAGGGAGCTTTTTCTTTAGGAATCGCTCCAGCTTTTCGGCATTTTTATGATAGAGGTTAACATAAAAAAGTTCCCCATTGTTGATCTTTTTAATCAGTTTTTTGAATCGCGCCAACTTCAATGGAATCGCTGTGTATTGCTTTCCGATATTTTTCTCCGTAGATAGGATTATGGGAATATCTTTGACAAAAACTTTATACATTTGCAGTATGGTTTTACACAATGGAACAGCACAAAAAACGGCCGAACTATTATTGCAAATTAATGCAATAAAATTGCAACCGCAAAAACCGTTTACTTGGGCCTCTGGATGGAAATCTCCCATCTATTGCGACAACAGGATTACCCTATCCTACCCTCCTATCCGAAACTATATTCGCGAGAATCTGGCCAAACAAATCGAAAAGCTTTACGGAAAGCCCGATGTAATTGCTGGAGTAGCTACTGGAGCCATTGGAATTGGGGCATTGGTCGCCGATTATATGAACCTACCTTTCTGTTATGTACGTCCAGAAGCTAAATCTCATGGGCGAAAAAATCAGATTGAAGGGCTGTTGGAGAAAAACCAAAGTGTGGTGGTGGTTGAGGACCTGATTTCCACTGGGGGAAGCAGTTTGAAAGCCGTAGAAGCACTTCGTGATGCACAAGCCCAAGTGAAAGGAATGGTGGCCATTTTCACTTACGGATTTCCAGTGGCGGAAGAAAATTTCAAAAACGCCAAAGTAGAACTACATACCCTAAGTGATTATTCGAACTTGCTAAAACAGGCGGAAAAATCACGTTATATATCCTCTGAAGAAGTGGACATCCTTGCTGAATGGCGAAAGAATCCCTCGGAATGGAATCCAGCCTAATTACGATCAATTGCTATGGAAATCAACAGTAAAAAAGTTACCGTCAACAAAAGTTCACAAGAACTTTTCGAATATCTAAAAGATGTAAAGAACTTTGAAAACCTGATGCCTGAGAACATCAGTAAATTTGAAGTTTTGCGAGATGATGCCTTCGTATTCGCACTCAAAGGCATGCCTGAAATTGCCTTGGAAATAAAGGAAGAAAATGCACCGGTCTCTTTAGTTTTGGGAGCCATCAGCGATAAGATACCTTTCACTCTGAAAGGGGCCATTGAATCTGTTTCCGATACTGCTTCAGAAATAGGGTTGCAATTTTCAGGAGATTTCAATCCGATGATGGCAATGATGATTAAGGGGCCTATCACCAAGTTTTTGGAGACCCTAACCGATCGCATGGCGACACTCTAATACCTTAACTGGATTTCTTTTAATTCAAAAGTGGCGATTTGACCATCGCTACGTTCCACTTTCAATCGTCCTTCCGGACCAACGCCCCGAATGATACCTCCAAATTGTTTGTTGGAAACATCTTCAAACACCGATGGAATATCCTTTCGAAAAAGATAATCCTCATATGCGCTATGAGCCGCATTTTTGGTTTCGTCGGTAAGCTCTATCAGTTCATCAAAGACGCTTTTATGAACCGTTTGCAATACCTCATCCCTATCGAACAATCGGCCAGAACTGAGCAATAAGGAGGACGCTTGGGGATATAAGTCGATTCTGGAGTTGTTAACATTCATTCCAATGCCAATAACGCTGCTAACCATAGCCATTTTCTGGAATTGATTCTCCACCAAAATGCCACAAACCTTCTTGCCATCTGCCAATATGTCGTTAGGCCATTTGATGGTGGTTTTAGGAACTCCCAGTGAATCCAAAGCCTTTTTTACGCCGACGCATACCGAAAAATTGATATAAAACTGATTGGAGATGGGCCATCCATTTCCTTTCTTAAACAAACTAAAAGCCAGGCTTTTACCCTCTTCAAAATACCAGGACGCACCCATTTGCCCCCGCCCCTTAGTTTGGTGCTGGGTGGTGACTACTGTACCATCTTCCACAGTAACAGATTTTATAAGATCTTTTAAATAATCATTGGTAGAACCAATGGCATCAATTTTGATTAATTTCAAGCGGATTAATATTGTGTTAATCTAGGTTCGCAAAAGGTATCAAAAAGCAAAAAAATAATAAATTTGCACAAATAAAATTTTTTAATGCAGAAAAAAGCGGTAGAAACAGACCAACTTGTTACACAAATAATTAAAGGAATTGAAGAGGTAAAGGGACAGGATATACAAATCCTTGACCTTAGGGAGATTGAGAACACGGTATGTGACTACTTTATCATCTGCAACGGTACCTCCAATACTCAGGTAAACGCAATCGTTAATTCCATTCAAAAAACCGTCAGCAAAGCCCTTAAGGAAAAACCTTGGCATGTCGAAGGAAGCAATAATGCAGAATGGGTATTGATGGACTTCGTTAATGTTGTTGTCCATGTATTCCAAAAGCATATTCGAGAATTTTACGACATCGAAGGATTATGGGGGGATGCCAAGACGGTAACTATCGAAACTTCTTATTAAACTAAAAAGCCATATGGCCAACGAAAATAATAAACCCGAACCACGGAAACCCAGATTCAATGCGTATTGGATCTATATTGCGATATTCCTATTATTTATCGCACTTCAATTTTTTGGGGGTAGTAGCCTTTCGGCTCCCGCCAAGACAACCCAGGCCGATTTCCAATCGTATTTAGAGGCAGGTGATGTTGCTAAAGTGGAAATTGTCAATAAAAAAATTGCCCGAGTTTATCTTACAGAAGAAGCAAAACAAAAACAAATTCACTCCAGCAAAGTTAAAGACCGCCTCTTAAAGCCGGGGCCGAATGACCCCAGCTATCAATTCGAGTTTGGGGACCTTCAAAATTTTGAGAATAGTATAAAACCAATCATTAACGAAAAAAGCCCCAACACCGGAATTGTTTACGAGACTGAGTCGAATATTTGGGCTGAATTCCTTCCGTCGATTATATTCTTTGCCATCATTATCGGTATTTGGATTTATATCATGCGACGTATGTCGGCCGGAGCTGGCGGTGGTCCTGGAGGACAGATTTTCAATATCGGAAAATCGAAAGCAAAACTCTTCGATGAAAAAACCGATGTAAAAACCACCTTCAAAGATGTCGCCGGTTTGGAAGGAGCCAAGGAGGAAGTTCAGGAAATCGTAGACTTTTTGAAAAATCCAGATAAGTACACTTCTTTAGGAGGGAAAATTCCGAAAGGTGCCTTATTGGTAGGACCTCCAGGAACAGGGAAAACCTTGTTGGCCAAAGCCGTAGCAGGAGAGGCAAAAGTTCCTTTTTTCTCACTTTCTGGATCCGATTTCGTAGAAATGTTTGTAGGAGTTGGAGCTTCACGTGTACGGGACTTGTTCAAGCAGGCAAAAGAAAAATCTCCTGCCATCATTTTTATAGATGAAATCGATGCCATCGGAAGGGCGCGTGGAAGGGCTAATTTTTCGGGTTCGAATGACGAACGTGAAAATACCCTAAACCAGCTATTAACCGAAATGGACGGTTTCGGAACCAATACCAATGTAATCGTTTTGGCGGCTACCAACCGTGCTGATGTATTGGACAAAGCTTTGATGCGTGCAGGTCGTTTCGATCGTCAGATTTATGTCGATTTACCAGACGTTCGTGAACGCAAGGAGATTTTTGAAGTGCACTTACGCCCTATTAAAAAGGATGATACCGTAGATACTGATTTCCTTTCTAAACAAACCCCAGGTTTCTCTGGTGCCGATATTGCCAACGTTTGTAACGAAGCAGCATTGATCGCCGCCAGAAAAGGCAGAAAAGCTGTTGGAAGACAAGACTTCTTGGATGCGGTTGATCGAATCGTAGGTGGTTTGGAAAAGAAAAACAAAATCATCACGCCTCAGGAAAAGAAAACCATTGCCTACCATGAAGCAGGTCATGCAACGGTAAGTTGGATGCTGGAGCACGCTGCTCCTTTGGTGAAAGTTACCATCGTGCCTCGTGGACAATCTTTGGGGGCTGCATGGTATCTTCCTGAAGAGCGACTCATCGTACGTCCCGAACAAATGATGGATGAGATGTGTGCCGCCATGGGTGGACGTGCTGCCGAAAAAGTAATTTTCGACAAAATATCTACAGGTGCCCTGAGCGATTTGGAGAAAGTAACCAAGCAAGCTCGGGCCATGGTAACCATCTATGGTTTGAATGATAAGATTGGCAACTTAACCTATTACGATTCCTCTGGGCAACAGGATTATACTTTCAGCAAACCGTACAGCGAAAAAACTGCTGAACTGATCGATAAGGAAATTTCAAATATTATTGAAATTCAATACCAACGGGCGGTTAAGCTTTTGGAGGAAAATAAGGATAAACTTATCGAACTGGCTGAAGAGTTATTGGAAAAAGAAGTTATTTTTAAAGAAAGCTTGGAACGTATTTTTGGTAAACGACCCTTCATAAAAGAGGAACCCGTTCCCCTAAAAACGTCGCACGACCATTTGAACGGAGCGATTTCCGAAGGCGAGACAACAGAAACCACTGAAGATACGGTGAGTACAGAGGATGGTGACGAAGGAAATGAAAACTCAGAATCTAAAGTAGCTAATTCATAAGGACTTCCGAAACCCTAATGGAATGTTTGTCCAAAGAATGAATTACTTGACTGAGATTTTATATATTTGATGAAATAGCATAAACTCCTCAAAAAATTATGCATGGGTCTATTTAAAAGACTTTTAGGGAACAAATCTAACGCAGAACAAAAGCTCAAAGAATCCGAGCGTAGTAAGTATTTCCCGGAGGAAAAATTACCGATAGACGAAAAGTTCACCTATAACTTCAATAAAAATGGTGGAAAGTTCCTCTATTGTGAAGATTGGGATGAAGTACGTGAAGCCTTTGATAACATTCTTCATGAAAACGATTGGTACGAGAAGGATGTTTTGTGTATGGATGACAGTTTGAAGCAACAATTCGATGGTTATAATTTGAATTTTGTGATGAAGGAGCAAGCCAAATTCATGCTTTCCAAGTGCGAGGCATTGGTAGCGAACAACGGTTCCATCTTGCTAAGCTCCAATCAGATCAAAGAGAAAAAATTACCAGAACTTCCATTTAACATCATCATCTTTGCGACGACAAGTCAGTTGATCGAAAACATCTCAGAAGGAATGCGGGTGATCAAAAACAGAAGCAAACGTTTTATACCGAGCAATATCACCACCATTCAAGATTTTGAATGCGATAAAGAAAAGGACTTTATGAGTTACGGCAGCAGTACCAAGAACCTCTACCTCCTGCTCCTGGAAGACCTATAACATTAGTAACTACTTTCCTTTTTTCGAGGGATTAAAAAATTCTGTAACACGCTTTTTTCCCTTTCCTTCAAAAATCCTATTTTAGGCAGATGAAAGAACTCATGGTTCGTGCTATCTCTGGCTTGCTTTACATAACGATAATTGTCTTCGCCATGTTCGCGTCGAGGGATCTATTTTTGGCACTGCTTTTCTTCTTGGGACTCCTCACTATCAATGAATTCCAGAAATTGGTGCGGCTTACTAGTTACCTCTCATATGTCATCTACACTGTACTACTCTTCTTTCTCTGCTATGAATCTTTTGATGATAATGCAGTATATATGTATGCCATAATTGCGTTATTTGTTAACCTTTTCCTTCTAAAAGATCTTTTGGTAACCTCCAAAATCCCCATGTTCGAAAAGAAAAAATACATCGCCTTGATTTTTTATCTCATTGCAGGCTTTATTTTCTTAGGACATATCCCTTCACAAACCGAATCCTTCTCTCCAAAAATTATTGGAGGCATTTTTATTCTTATTTGGGTGAATGATAGTTTTGCCTATTTAGTGGGAAAAAATTTTGGAAAACATAAGCTCCTGGAACGGATTTCCCCTAAAAAAACCATCGAGGGTTTTATCGGGGGTTTTATAGCCTGTGTTTTGGGGAGTTTGCTTATCTTTAAGTTCCTTCCCTCCCTGGAGTTATGGATGTGGATTGTCATGGCGGTCATGGTAGCTGTACTTGGGACTTTTGGCGACTTGATCCAATCAAAATTCAAACGACAAGCAGGAGTGAAAGACAGCGGGCATCTCATGCCAGGCCATGGTGGAATATACGACCGATTGGATAGCGCTTTGTATGTAAGTCCATTTATCTATGCATTTTTAGAAATCACACATCATGTTTCATAAGGAAGGTCATAAAATCATTGTTTTTACATTCATCTTTGTAGCAGCCTGGTTTATTTTAACCGATCGCCTGATTCCTATTCAATGGTTACAATATGTGCTGTTTGGTATCGGACTTACATTCTTCATTCTAATCCTTCAATTCTTTAGAAATCCGAAACGGCAATTCTCATTGAATGATCAGCACGTACTTTCTCCGGTGGATGGAAAAGTAGTGGTGATTGAGGAAGTGTTTGAAAAGGAATATTACAAAGACAAGCGGCTTCAAATTTCCGTATTTATGTCGCCCTTGAATGTCCATGTAACCCGATATCCGGTGGCTGGAAAAGTGCTCTTCAGCAAATATCACCCTGGGAAATACTTGGTAGCTTGGCATCCTAAAGCCAGTGAAGAAAATGAACGAACCACGGTGGTAGTAGACAATTCGAGCTTCGGCCCCGTATTGCATCGACAAATTGCAGGGGCTCTGGCAAAACGAATCGTTAATTATGCCGAGGAGGGTACAGAAGTACAACAAGCTGCCGAGAGTGGCTTCATTAAATTTGGCTCCCGGGTGGATGTGTTTTTACCACTTGATGCCAAGGTACAGGTGAGCCTCAATGAGAAAGTGAAAGGTGGAATTACTGTCCTAGCAAAAAGACATGACAGCTGAAGAATTGGATAAGGCCTTTGAGAACGCAGTGAAAAGCATCAACAATCATGTGGAACCTTTTCCTGCCGACGTGCTTCTAAAATTATATGCCTATTACAAACGCGCTACCAACGACCAGAGCTCCCCAAACAGTAGCCATCCCCTAATTAATGCATTTAAGACCAATGCTCTTTTTCAAGCCCAAGGCTTAACCCCCGAGGAAGCAAAACAACTCTATATAGAGACTGTACACCATTATTTCCTTTATCGAAAGTAAAAGGAAATAGTATCTCATAAATTCATGCCCATACTTTCTCCAAAAACAAAACGAAACATTCAGCGGATTGTTCCTCATGGTATCATTTGGTTGTTTCTAGGGATTGTCTTCTTTTTGGTGGAAATTGGGGTTTCAGGTGGAATTCCAGAAGGTACAGATACACGCATCGAATTAACCCCCGACGTTTTTATTTTCGCCCTAATAGCG
>CAZOSF010000011.1:5118-21135 GCA_964582415.1 uncultured Alteromonas sp. | reverse complement strand
TTTTATGCTGAAATCAGTGAAAATATTGGACATGGCATCTTAGTTAACTTTTTAACGGGAAAATACCACCATCCCGTTCGGGAAGAACGTATTTTTTTGTTCCTAGACATGAAATCGTCTACCGCAATTCCGGAGCAACTTGGGGACCAACGTTTTTTCGAACTGCTGAATGACTTTTACAAGGATCTTTCGCATGCCATCGTTAAACACTCTGGAGAAATCTATCAATATGTTGGGGATGAAGTAGTGATTAGTTGGTCGTTGCCCCATGGATTACATCAAACCAATTGTATCGATTGTTTTTTCGAGATGCGGGACGATCTTACGGCAAAATCGGAACACTACATCGAACGCTATGGCATAGTTCCAAAATTTAAAGGAGGGCTTCATATTGGTACCGTTACCACAGGTGAAATTGGTGCACTAAAGAAAGAAATCATCTTCACGGGTGACGTCCTGAATACTACCGCTCGGATTCAAGCGCTCTGCAATGAATATAAGGAATCCTTACTTGTCTCCTCGAAACTTTGGAAACACTTGAATGCCCCGAATAACTACGAAGCAATTCCATTAGGAAGCGTAGAATTAAAAGGGAAAAATCAGCCAATTGATCTATTGGCCATCCGGCAAAAAGTAGTTTCCTGAATTTACTTCAAACTCGCTAAACTAGCTTTTAAAGTTTCGATTTTAGCAACAGCATCGGCCTCCTTCTGGCGTTCCATGGCTACGACTTGGGCGGGAGCATTGTTAACAAAACGCTCATTTTTCAGTTTACCCTGAACACTCTTCAGAAACCCTTCGGTATATTGTAACTCTTCCTGAAGTTTGGCTATTTCTGCTTCTACGTCGATAGCACCACCCACAGGAACAAAATATTCGTTACTCTTTACCCGAAATGTCAGAGCCCCTTCCAACTTTGTAGCGACAACTTCTATAGAAGATAAATTCCCCATTTTCGCTATGATACCATCAAAGGCATTGGACATTTTCTCATTATTCAGAACAGATAGGGCAATCTCTTCCTTAAAAGAAATGTTCTTCTCCTTTCGAATCGAACGAATTCCAGAGATTACTTCCGAAGCAAATTCGAATTCTTTGATCAGCTTTTCATCGTACTCTGCAACTTTTGGCCATGACGCAACGATCAGTGCCTGCTCTGGTGTTCGCTTAGCTATATGTTGCCAGATTTCTTCCGAAACAAAAGGAACGAACGGATGCAAAATCTTCAGATTGTCTTCTAAAATAGCGAGGGTAGCATCATAGGTTTCCTTTGAAATAGGGCTACCATAGGCCGGTTTAATCATTTCCAAGAACCAAGAACAATAATCGTCCCAAACCAATTTATAGGTGGTCATTAAGGCATCACTGATTCGGTATTTAGAATAATGATCTTCGATTTCGTTGAGTGCCTTTTGAAATTTGCTACGATACCAAGCAATGGACACCTTATCGGTTTCACTGGCAGGTAGGGACGCGTCTACTTCCCAACCTTTTACCAATCGAAACGCATTCCAAATTTTATTGACAAAAGCACTCCCCTGCTTGCAAAGGTCCTCATCAAACATCAAGTCGTTGCCCGCAGGAGAACTCAACAGCATGCCAACTCGAACACCGTCGGCCCCATATTGATCCATCAAATCGATTGGATCGGGTGAGTTCCCCAGCGACTTACTCATTTTTCGACGTTGTTTATCCCTAACGATTCCCGTGAGATAAACATTTTGAAATGGTTTGTCATTGCGGTATTCATATCCAGCAATAATCATCCTTGCCACCCAGAAAAATAAGATCTCGGGAGCCGTTACCAAATCGTTGGTAGGATAGTAATAGTTGATCTCTTTATTGTCAGGCTCCAAAATCCCGTTAAAAACCGAAATCGGCCAAAGCCAAGAGGAGAACCAAGTATCCAAAACATCCGGATCCTGGGAAAGATCTGAAGCCTTTAAGTTTGAATTTCCGGTACGTTCTTTGGCTAAAGTAACGGCTTCCTCCAAGGATTCAGCAACCACAAAATCATCCTTCCCATCTCCATAGTAATAAGCTGGAATCTGATGGCCCCACCACAACTGTCGACTAATGTTCCAATCTCGAACATTTTCCATCCAGTGGCGATAGGTATTGATGAATTTTTCAGGTACTAAATTGATCTCCTTATTCAACACAGCATCTAGGGCAGGTTGGGCCAATTCTTTCATCTTCAAGAACCATTGGTCGCTGAGTTTCGGTTCGATAACCGCCCCCGTTCTCTCACTGGTTCCTACTTTGTTGATATGCTGCTCAACTTTCGCCAGTACTCCAATGGATTCCAGTTCCTTTACAATTTCCTTACGCACTTCAAACCGGTCCTTGCCTTCGTAATGCATCCCAAAGGAATTTAAGGTGGCGTCATCGTTGAAAATATCGACAACCTCCAATCCATGTTTGTCTCCCAACATTTTATCATTCTCATCATGGGCAGGTGTCACCTTTAAACAACCTGTTCCGAAATCCATGGCGACATACTCGTCTTCAATGATGGGTACCACACGATTGCAAATGGGGACAATCGCATTTTTACCTCTCAAATGAGCATAGCGTTCATCCTCGGGGTGGATACAAATGGCAGTATCCCCAAGTATCGTTTCAGGTCGTGTAGTGGCGATGGTAACCTTTTCATCGGTTCCTTCAATAGGATATTCCAAATAGTATAAATTCCCTTGACGCTCTTCATAGATTACCTCTTCATCACTCAGTGTGGTTTTGGCCTGTGGATCCCAATTCACCATACGGTACCCCCGATAGATATGCCCTTTTTTATAAAGGTCCACAAATACTCGAATTACCGAAGCGGAAAGTTCATCATCCATGGTAAACTTGGTACGTTCCCAGTCGCAGGAAGCGCCCAGTTTCTTCAATTGCTCTAAAATGATCCCCCCATGTTTATGGGTCCAATCCCATGCATGCTTCAAAAATTCCTCACGACCAATATCATACTTTTTGATACCTTCCGACCGCAATTTTGCCACCACCTTTGCTTCTGTAGCAATCGAAGCATGATCGGTACCAGGGACCCAACAAGCATTATATCCTTTCAAACGTGCTTTACGAATGAGAACATCCTGTATGGTATTGTTCAACATATGTCCCATGTGTAGGACACCCGTCACATTCGGCGGAGGAATGACAATGGTATAAGGCTCCCTTTCATCTACTTCACTGTGGAAATAGTTATGCTCCATCCAGTAGTTATACCACTTGTTTTCAACCTTTTTTGCATCGTATTTTGACGGTATCGACATTTTTGGTCTGATTTTTGAAATGTAGTTTGCAAAAGTAGGTATAAGTTAAAGATTATAAAAGTCTCATCCTTATTTTGCAGGTTGAACAAAAGTTACCTACTTTAGTACCACTTAAAACACCAAAAACCATGAAAAAATTTATTCTAGTAGCGTTCGTTACTTTGGTAGGTCTGGCAGCGCAAGCCCAGGCAAAAATTGAATTTAAGTCTGAGACAATCGATTACGGACAAATTGAAAAAGGAAGCGATGGCATAAGGGTATTTGAATTTACCAATACCGGAGATCAGGAATTGGTTATTTCCGACGTAAAATCCAGCTGCGGTTGTACAGTTCCCGAGAAACCAAAAGATCCTATCGCTCCAGGTAAAACAGGAGAAATCAAGGTAAAATACGACACGAAGCGCGTTGGTCCTATCCGTAAAACAGTGACTGTTTATTCGAACGCCGATCAGCCAATTAAAGCTCTAAAAATCAAGGGCCAGGTATTGGACAACAAGAGTGTTTTAGAAAACTAACACACTTGAAACAAGAAACACAAAAACCCTTCTTCGGAAGGGTTTTTTTATAGCACTTCTTTGAGGGTAAATTTCAATTTTCTCGTTTTACCATCCCTCCGAATTTCCATATAAATCTTCCGATCTACCTTGCTGGTAAACATTTCCGTAATCTCATAGAGTTTGTATTTGTACGCTGGCTTTCCGTTGATGGAAACCACCTCATCCCCTTTCTGAATTCCTGCCATTGCCGCAGGTGATTCTTGTCGAACTTCGGTTACTACATATCTTGGCGCCAAAAAGAAATTCAAAATCGGATTCACCTGTATCTCAACTCGGTCGGTGGCAAAGTCATCATTGGTATCGAGACTGAAACTGGTTCTCCCTTCGGCAAAATTGTTCACAGTCACAGCACCATCATGTTCAATCACTAGGCCTGCCATATTATAGTGGAATGGTTCCTCATAGAATCGGTTCTTTTTCAATGTCATTTTTTTGGAGCGATAATCAATAATAACGGTAAAACGCTTCAGGATTTCCCCGCCCAGACTGCCGTCCCGCTGATCGTAGGTGATGATTTGTTCTGTCGCTTCTGGTTCTGGAAATGAAACTGTTACCCGCTCGAATTGAAATTTTCCCAATTCAAAATGATCCATTTTGGATCGCTTCCCATAGATATTTCCACTAATTCCGAAACCTAGAAAATCTTCGAAATAATTTTTCGGGTTTTCCTTGATGTACCAGGATTCCTTAAACAACCATAGGGCATCGCTCGATCCTGTATCCAGAAGCAGTACAATAGAATCGGATACGCCTGCATGCTTTACTTCAGGTACCAAATACGGTTTATGCCGCCGCAATACCAAATCGATGGTTTCACATTTTTTACATGATTTATATTCGTAATCGTAGGCTCTGTAAAACGTCAAGGACTCACGTTTATAATCGGTTTTCACAACGAAATCCTTAAAGAATTCATAGCCTATTACCCCATGAATAGGAACACCCATCCGAGGAGAGAAATTAATGCTTTCATCAAAAATCACATACACCGTATGGTTCCTATCGACGGCATCACCAACTTCCACTTTATTGTTGGTACTTTTTAGGGCATCGAGGGTCCCTCCGGTTCCCAAACCACGAATTTTTATGGGGGTAACATTTTTAATTTCAAGGGAATCTACCTCAGAAAGACTGAACAGCAACGTCTCTTTCGCCCCAGTATCCAAAATAAAATTTAGTTCCTTATTATTTACTTTTAATGGAATTACCACCAAATTATTCAGCATTTGAAAATCGATGCGATCTCTTTTCTGGTCACTTGGCAATTGAAAATGCGATTGACCCAAAATTTGCGGTATACTGATAAAGAACAGTAGTAACGTGCTAAATAGAAGTAGGATTAGGCGATTTGAAAACATCAACAAAAAGATATGAAAAAAGCAGATAAAGGGGTTTCAAATTCTTCGATTTTGACAATTATTTCAGAACTTTGCACTCTAATTTTATAAATCTATGCCAAGAATATCCTCCAAAGGCCTTGATATGCCGGAATCTCCCATTCGGAAGTTGGTTCCCTTTGCCGAAGAAGCTTATAAAAAGAACAAAACTGTTTATCACCTCAACATTGGGCAACCCGATATCAAATCACCCAAGGTAGCTATGGATGCCGTTTCCTTGCATCATTTGGAAGTATTGGCGTATACACGTTCGGAAGGATCTGAAGGCTACAGAAAAAAGATTGCCAACTACTATAAAAGCAAATCGATTCCTGTAGAAGCAGAGGAAATCATTGTAACCACAGGAGGTAGTGAAGCCCTTTTGTTTGCCATGGGAACTATTTGTGACCAAGGGGATGAGATCATTATCCCGGAACCCTTTTATGCCAACTATAACGGCTTTGCAACAGCATCGGGTGTGAACATTGTTCCGGTAATTTCTAAAATCGAGGACAACTTTGCCTTGCCTCCTATCGAGGAATTTGAAAAACTGATTACTCCCAAAACCAAGGCCATACTTATCTGCAACCCCGGTAATCCAACTGGATATTTGTATTCCAAAGAGGAAATCCAAACCTTGGCCAAGATTGTAAAAAAACATGACCTCTTTTTAGTGGCCGATGAAGTCTATCGAGAATTTACTTATGATGGAGCCGAGCATTACTCCATCCTTCAGGAACCCGAAATGGCCCAGAATGGAATTTTGATTGATTCCGTATCCAAACGCTATAGCATGTGTGGTGCCCGTATCGGCTGTTTGGTTTCCAAGAACAAACAGGTGATTGCCACCGCTTTGAAATTTGCCCAAGCACGTTTAAGTCCGCCCACCTTCGCGCAAATCGCAAGTGAGGCGGCTCTGGAAACTCCACAAAGCTATTTCGATGAGGTTATCGCCGAATATCAGGATCGCAGAAATACCCTAATCGAGCATCTAAAGGACATTCCAGGTGTTAAGGTGGGGATGCCAAAAGGGGCTTTTTATTGTATTGTGGAATTACCGGTTAAAAACAGTGATGATTTTGCACAGTGGCTGTTGGAAAAATTCGATCTGAATGGGGAAACCGTTATGGTAGCTCCAGCAGCTGGATTCTATTCCTCACCAGGGGTTGGCTTGAATCAGGTGCGTATCGCTTATGTACTTAACAAAAACAGTCTGATAAAAGCCTGTACCATACTGAAAGCCGCACTGGAGGTATATCCTGATAAATGGTAATAGAAAAGAACAAATCCTTAAAATCATACAACACCTTTGGCATCGATTGTCGGGCGAAGGCATTTTGTGAGGTTACCTCTGAAGAAGAACTAAAAGACCTCTTGTCCACCTATTCGGATGAAAATTTGTTCATCCTAGGAGGCGGCAGTAATATGCTTTTAACACAGGATCTGAACGCGCTGGTAGTTCACATCAATCTAAAAGGGATTTCTGTTCTGGAGGAATCTAAAGAATCGGTTATTTTGGAAGCCAAAGCCGGTGAAAACTGGCATGAATTTGTGCAGTATTGCATCTCGAAAAATTTAGGCGGTTTGGAAAACCTTTCTTTAATCCCTGGAAATGTAGGTACAGCACCTATTCAGAATATTGGTGCTTATGGGGTAGAGTTAAAGGATGTATTCGAATCCTGTACGGCAATACATCGTTCAACACTGGAAACCGTTGTTTTCGGCAATAGGGAATGTAAATTTGGATATCGGGAGTCCATTTTCAAGAAAGAAGCCAAAAACCAATATATTATTACCGCGGTTCGCTTCAAATTACAAAAGCCCCCGCATCAATTGAATACTGGCTATGGGGCTATTCAATCCGAAATGGAGGGGATCTCTTCCCCAACCATAAAGGATGTCTCGGAAGCAGTCATTGCGATACGACGCTCAAAACTGCCCGATCCCAGTGAATTAGGAAACAGCGGCAGCTTCTTCAAAAATCCGGTATTGGATGCTAATGCCTTTCAATCGTTCCTTGCCCAGAATAGTCAAGCTCCTTTTTACGAAGTTTCTTCCGATGAATTTAAAATACCCGCGGGATGGCTTATCGAACAAACTGGATTCAAAGGAAAACGCTTTGGCGATGCTGGGGTACATAAACACCAAGCTTTGGTATTGGTGAATTATGGTAATGCCAGTGGCAAGGAAGTGTGGGATTTGGCAATGAAAATTCAGCAGGAAGTCCTGAATAGATTTAATATCCTATTGGAGCCTGAAGTAAACGTTTTTTAATCGATGCCTAGCACAGCGTCAATGATGTGCACTACACCATTGTTTCCAATGATATCGCTTTCCAAAATCGCTGCCTCATGACCCTTTGGGTCCATCACAAAAAGAGCATCTCCCCTTTTTACCACCTTCAAATTTATTCCGGTAAGTCCGCTATACACCAAGGTATCGGTATCGCGAAGTGCCTGGACCAGATCATCCGTTCCCAAATTTTGAGCAATCATGTGCTGCTGAAGGGCGGTTGCCAAAAGGGCTTTGTTCTTCTGATTGGTCAGCATATTCAGTTGGGCTTCTGATAATTTTGAAAAGGCTTCAGTGGATGGAGCAAAAATCGTATATGGACCCTTTTCGGTGGAAAGCATGTTCGATAAATTAGCCGACACCAAGAAACTTGCGAACTTACCTAGTTCAGGCGTAACCATAATCTTAGTCATCACACTTTGACGAACCTTTTCATCGTTGCTTTGTTTAATAGCCTCCTGACTTACTTCCTTCACTACGCCATCTGCCGAAACCTCTGTCAAATCCTCCATATCCGATTTAACATCGTCTTTACAAGAAATCAAACAAACAGACAATCCGAGCAAAAGGGAACCAATTATTTTTTTCATTTTTTATCGTTAAGAATGGGCTAAAGTTATCAAAATCTTCCTATTTCTAAAGGAAAGATTGTACTTTTGTACCGCAATAAAAAGTTATGGGACTACTACTTATCACATTCGCATTATTACTACTGGCCTTTGCCGGAATTGGCATAAAACTATGGGCCAAAAAAGATGGAAAATTTGCTGGAACCTGCGCTAGTCAGAGCCCTTTTTTGAATAAGGATGGTCAAGCCTGTGGCTATTGTGGAAAAACTCCAGACCAGTTCGGAAGTTGCACGAACGATCACAACAAGAAATCCTAAGCATTTGTAGCCATGATGCTACTCCTCTTGTTTGCTACGGTTATTCTTATCAACGGTGGCTTTTACCTACTTTTTTCAAAATTTACTTTTAGCGATCCTTCATCTCCACCGAAAGGAATAGATTTTCCTGTTTCGGTAATTATCTGTGCCAAAAACGAGTCGGAGAATCTTAAAAAGAACATACCTCTTATCCTACAACAGGACTACCCCGATTTTGAACTTATCTTAATCGATGACGCCTCGAGTGATGATAGCTTGGAAATCATCACTGCGTTTCATGAGCAGGATCCGAGGGTGAAAATTGTTGAAGTGGAAAACAACGAGGCCTTTTGGAGCAATAAAAAGTATTCCCTCACGCTAGGGATTAAAAAAGCATCTCATGTACGACTGGTCTTTACCGATGCCGATTGCCACCCAGGGAGTGACCAATGGCTTAAGGAAATGGCGGCCCACTTTACCGAATCCAAGCAACTGATTCTCGGGTATGGTGCTTATGAAAAGGCAAATGGACTTCTGAACAAGTTGATTCGGTTTGAAACCTTGATCACTGCCATCCAATATTTCGCTTACGCAAAGGCGGGAATGCCTTATATGGGCGTAGGAAGAAATCTTGCCTACACCTCCAAACTGTTTTACGAAACTAGCGGATTTATGTCGCACATGAACCTGCGCTCCGGAGACGATGACCTTTTTGTAAATGAAGCCGCCACCTCAGAAAATGTTGCGATCTGTTATGCAGCGAACGGCTTTACCCTATCGACCCCAAAGAAATCCTGGCGTTCCTGGTGGCGTCAAAAACGCAGACATATTACAACAGCTAAATTCTACAAGGCTAAACATCGGTTTCTCCTTGGACTCTATTATGTGAGCAACTTTATGTTTTGGGTGCTTTTGGTACTTTCTTTTACTTTTTTGGATTGGAAAATTCCATTGGCATTGACGGTGCTGCGATTGCTTATGCTCTATGTATTTGTAGGCAAGGGAGCCAAGCTATTAAAGGAAAATGACCTAATGCCTTGGTTACCCTTTTTCGAATTGTTTTTAGTATTCTTCCAATTGACTATCTTTATTTCCAATTCCATTTCAAAACCTACACATTGGAAATAAGCGAGAGCGATATTCTTGAGCAAATCAAGAAGGCGAAAAAAGGCAATCAATCGGCCTTTAATTTCTTATTGGATCATTTTTGGAATTTGGTATACGGTTTTCAATTGAAGCGTATCAATAACGAATACGACGCCGAGGACATCACTATCGAAACATTTGCCAAGGCCTTCGATAAAATTGAAACCTTCGACGAAGCATACGCCTTTGGCACTTGGCTCATTGCGATTTCCAAAAACATTCAAATAGATAAGAGTCGCAAGAAAAATGCGGCCATCTATATGAATACCACCGATACAAGTGATGAACAGGTTCGAAAAATCGCCGATCAAACACCCAGCCGAGAGGATCAATTGATCACCGAACAAAACCTTGCAGAATTATTGCGCTATATAAAACTGCTTAAACCGGCCTATCAGGAAATTATCAATCTTCGGTATTTTCAGGAAATGAGTTATAATGAAATTTCCGATCATTTAGAAGAACCCCTAAGCAATGTAAAAGTACGCCTACTCAGGGCAAAAAAACTCTTGGCAGAGATCATTACCCAAAACCGATCCTTGTGAAACAGTTCTTGGAAAAATTCGGCCCGGGTTTTCTCTTTGCAGGAGCGGCCATAGGTGTTTCACACTTGGTGCAATCCACACGGGCTGGTGCCGATTTTGGGTTTGGACTCTTATGGGCATTATTGCTTATCAATTTTATCAAATACCCTTTTTTCCAATTCGGTCCCCGATATGCTGTTGCTACGGGTGAAGACCTGTTAGATGGATATTCGAAACTGGGCAAATGGGTATTAATTGCCTATTTCCTCATCACCTTTGCTACCATGTTTACCATTCAAACCGCCGTGACCATTGTCACCGCTGGGATTGCCTCTTCCCTTTTCGGAATGGGTTCCTTGGTTACGTGGACCACTATCATAACCCTAGTATGTTTTTTATTGCTTCTATTGGGGCGCTACAAACTGTTGGATAGTTTGATGAAATACATAGTGTTGGCTTTAACCATAAGTACATTTCTTGCTGTAATCGTGGTGAGTCCGACAGTGGAGACTACTGTTAACTGGCAACAGGTAATTCCAGAAAATGCAGCCGGCATTGCTTTTTTAATTGCTTTTATGGGTTGGATGCCGGCTCCTTTTGACATTACCATATGGCAATCGATTTGGACCTTGGAAAAGAAGAAATTGAATCCGAACCTAAACGCAAAACAATATCTTTTAGATTTTAATATCGGGTTTTTGGCCACCATCGTTTTGGGAATCGGTTTTATTGCCCTGGGAGCCTTAGTGATGCATAATTCTGGAGAAACCTTCTCCTCCAACGGCACGCAGTTTGCAAATCAACTTATTGCTATGTATACAGTGAGCTTGGGCGACTGGGCTAAAATCATCATCGGTATTGCTGCCCTTACGGCCATGTTTAGCACAACACTCACCACCTTGGATGCTTCCCCTAGGGTGATGCAAAAAACCACCTTTCTTCTCACGGGGAAAGGTGCTAAAGAAGGCTACTTCGTTTGGCTTTTACTATTGATTTTTGGCACACTCGCCATCTTCTTTTTCGCCATTTCAGAAATGGGAATCCTCATACAAATCGCTACTGTGCTTTCCTTCCTGACCGCTCCCTTCTATGCGATTATCAGTTATTGGTTATTGACCAGCAAACACACTCCAACCACTGCCCAACCCTCCCTTGGATTTAAGATCTATAGCATTGTCGGAATCGTGGTGTTATTAGCCTTTAGCGGGTGGTATTTATATTCTCTAGGATAAACCGGTCAACCACAAAGCTTGGTTCAAAAACATTTTAAATCGTATCTTTGCCCTTCGATATGGATACACACATTTCTGCATCTCAAAGCACGGCCCCTTCTGTGGAACGCCCTACCCCTAAACCCAAATGGTTACGGGTTAAATTACCTACTGGAAAAAAATACACCGAACTTCGTGGATTGGTTGAAAAATACGATTTACATACCATCTGTACCTCTGGAAGCTGTCCCAATATGGGAGAATGCTGGACCGAAGGCACGGCCACATTCATGATCCTTGGGAACATTTGCACCCGATCCTGTGGTTTTTGTGGTGTAAAAACAGGAAGGCCAGAAACCGTTGATTGGGATGAACCGGAAAAGGTAGCCCGTTCCATCAAGCTGATGAAAATCAAGCATGCCGTGATTACCTCAGTAGACAGGGATGACTTAAAAGATATGGGCTCCATCATTTGGGCGGAAACCGTTAAGGCCATTCGCCGGATGAATCCAGAAACTACATTAGAAACATTGATACCCGACTTTCAAGGTGTCACACGCAATATCGACCGTATCGTGGAAGTAGCACCAGAAGTGGTTTCCCACAATATGGAAACCGTGAAACGACTTACCCGAGAGGTTCGAATTCAGGCAAAATATGAACGTAGTCTCGAAGTTCTTCGCTATCTAAAAGAACAAGGGGTAAATCGTACCAAAAGTGGTATTATGTTGGGCTTGGGTGAAACGGAAAAAGAAGTCATCGAAACCATGGAGGACCTAAAATCGGTAGGTTTGGATATTGTCACCATTGGGCAATACCTGCAGCCTTCCAAAAAGCACCTTCAGGTGAAAGAGTTCATCACCCCAGAGCAATTCAAAAAGTATGAAGAAATTGGCTTGGAAATGGGCTTCCGACATGTGGAAAGTGGTGCTTTGGTGCGTTCTTCTTATCGCGCCCACAAACACATCGCATAACATATGGACACCATGGTGAAAGTTGGAATCAACGGATTTGGCCGTATTGGGAGGACCCTATTCCGACTATTACATGAACATCCGCAAATACACGTAGTTGCCATTAATGATATCGCAGAGGGCGCCACCATGGCCCATCTCTTGAAATATGACAGTATCCATGGTATCTTTAAAGCGGATGTTACTTTCAAGGAGGGATTACTTTGGGTAAATGGATCACCGACTCGATATACTTCTGAAAAATCATTGGACCACTTGGATTGGACCGACTGTGATGTTGTGGTGGAAGCGACAGGAAAGTTCAAGCACAGAAATGAATTGCAGAAACATATTGCCGCAGGAGCCAAAAAGGTGATTTTGTCTGTTCCCCCTTTGGAAGACACTATAAAAACCATTGTTTTAGGAGTTAATGATCAGTTATTAAATCCAGAAGACACGATCATTTCAAACGCTTCCTGTACCACCAACAATGCTGCTCCTATGGTGATGCTCATCGATGCGCTTTGCGGTATCCAACAGGCCTATATTACTACAGTCCACTCTTATACAACCGATCAAAGCCTTCATGATCAGCCCCATCGTGACTTACGACGCGCACGTGCTGCCGGTCAATCGATTGTCCCAACGACGACGGGAGCTGCAAAGGCGTTGACAAAAATATTTCCTAATCTGGCCAATGTCATTGGGGGTTGTGGCATACGCGTGCCCGTGCCAAATGGTTCTCTCACCGACATTACCTTTAACGTAAAACGGGAAACTAGCATCGAAGAGGTCAATGCAACCTTTAAAAATGCCGCAGAAGGGCGTCTAAAAGGGATTCTCGAATATACGGAAGACCCTATCGTTTCAATAGACATCATTGGAAATACCCATTCCTGTGTCTTCGATGCAGGCATGACCTCCGTGATAGGGACCATGGTCAAGATTATCGGTTGGTATGATAACGAAACGGGATATTCGTCAAGAATTGTAGATTTAATCTTACAAGTTTCGAGGAAATGACTATATTTATCGGCGAAGTACGTAAATATTAATGAGTTACGTAACACGATTACATAAGATGTTCCCCCCGCTTTTGATTGTCTTTTTCATTAGCCTATCCCTTGTTGCCCAAACCGAAACCCCTTCCGACACTTTAACCCAAATCAATCGGTTTCATCGTGAAGGTCGGGAAAATGTGAAGCAACAAAGCTATGAACTGGCCATGGCTAATCTAACGAAGGCATACCGGTTAGCAGCCGTTTCCCAATACAAGGACGAAAAAATTCAGGTGCGCTTCAGTTTGGCCCAACTCAATTATTACCTCCAGAACTTTGAGAAAGCAGCACAGGAGACGCGCATAATTTTGGAAAATCTGAAGGGTAGCCAGAAAAATCTGGAAATTGCTGAAGCGAACACCTTATTGGGATTAATTTATACCCAATTGGGTAAATTGGATGAAGCAGAAATCACCCTTCGCAAAGCCGATAATTATTTTACCACCCAAAACGACGAAACCAACCGAGCAGGGGTTTTGCTGGGCTTCGGTATTTTGGAACTAAAGCGCGACAATTACAAATCGGCCATCAACTATTTTGACGCAGCCATTCCCGTTTTCACCGCCTCGAATGCCAACTATGAATTGGCCTATGCTGAATTAAGCAAGGCAGAAGCCCTATTGAAAGTAAAGCCAGGAGAAGTTGCGAATCAGTTGGATAAAGCCAAGGCAAGCCTTTCCAAGGCAAGTTCGATTGCGGAAAAAAATTCATTTACCAAACTGACCATAGAAACCTTCCGTCTAAAATCGTACTTGGCCCTGCGGGAAAACAATTATGCCACTGCTGAAGAAAACCTGGCCACCTACGAGCGGAAAAGCGATTCCCTCTATCAAGTATTCCTCAAAGCTATTTCTGCGGGTATGGATACAGAAAGTGATGTGGTGGACTTAAACGAGATTATCGATAAACAACAGAGCGATTTGGACAAGCAGCAGAAGTCGATCAACTTTGGTAAAATGACCACAGGTTTAAGTATTGCCTTGATCGTAATTCTTTCCCTTCTAACGCTTTCCTTATACAAAAACAACAACCTAAGAGCCAAAGCCAACGAGCTCCTTCAGGATAAAAACAACGAATTGCAATTAGCCAAGGAGAAGGCCGAAAAAGCCTCCCTCGCGAAGGCACAATTCCTCTCCACCATTACCCACGAATTACGGACACCGCTCTATGCCGTTACAGGGCTTACACATCTTCTGTTGGAAGAGAACCCAAAGCCCGAACAAAAGGAACACTTGAATTCGTTGAAGTTTTCTGGAGAATACTTATTGTCCCTGATCAACAATATCCTCGACCTCAATAAATTGGAGGCCAATAAGGTGGAAGTTGAAAAGACTACCTTCCACCTGAAAAAGCGTCTTAATGACGTATTGATTGCTTTGAAAAAGACAGCCGATGACCGAAAGAATAACCTGCATTTCGAATATGACGAAAGCATACCGGAAAAGCTGATTGGGGACCCATTAAAACTTTCCCAGATTCTTATCAACCTCATTGGAAACTCATTGAAGTTTACCCAAAATGGTGATGTTTACGTTCGAATTAAAAAACTGAAAGAGGAACAAAACAAGGTATTACTGCATTTCGAAATCGAAGACAACGGAGTGGGTATTTCCAAGAAAAAACAGAAGAGTATCTTCGAATCTTTCTCCCAGGCCTCCCTGCAGATCAACCGCAAATTTGGTGGTACCGGATTGGGATTGGCCATCGTTAAGAACCTCTTACAGTTGATGGGCAGTAGAATTCAATTAGAGAGTCAGCTAGGAAAAGGCTCCAAATTCTGGTTCGACCTAAGTTTGAGCATTTCCGAAGAAGTAACGGAATCGGTACATCCTAAAAACCTTACCTACGAAGTAGATTACTCCTCACTGGAAAATCGTAAGGTTTTGGTGGTTGAAGACAATAAAATCAACCAGATGATCACCAAAAAGATTCTCGAAAAGAACAAAATGGAATGCTTGGTGGCCGACAATGGTATGGACGCCATAAAGCTGGTTCAGGAGAACAACTTCGATGTGGTGCTAATGGATATCCATATGCCAGGCATCAGTGGTATTGAAGCTACCCAAGAAATCAGAAAGTTCAACAAACAACTCCCTATAATTGCTCTTACCGCGGTGACCATCGACGAAAATCTAGACGACTTCTATCGTGCTGGATTCAACGAAATCATTCCTAAGCCTTTCAAAACGGAAGAATTTTTTGAAAAAATTTACCGTACCCTTGAAAAGAGCAAACAACCTATTGAAGGTTAGAATTTCCTGTAATATTCCAAAAAGTTGAGGACCTCCTTTTTAAAGGCAGTTTCACGATCGTATAAAAACTCGGTTCGAATCGGCAAATAGTACAATGCCTTTTTATCGACTCTGTGTGAAAGCCGCTGAAAATCCTTTTCGGTAGTAAGGATCAGTTCCTTGGAAGCAATTGTTTTTAATTCGGACGCACTGAAACGATGATGGTCTGGAAATTTTAAATGCTCGAAGTCCAAGCCCAGACTTTTTAAATGCTGTACCAAAGGTGCTGGTTTTGCAATACCAGTCACCAAAGTAAATCGTTTATCGTTTAGATATTCCAAGGGGAGAGTCTCGGAACTACTCACCATTTTGTCACCATAACCAATTTTGGAAAAATAGATGCTCTGCTCGGGCTGTAATCGCATTCGAAACTGCATCTCTTGTAATTTGGCATAGGCTACCCTATCGGGACATTTGGTCACTACAATGATATCGGCCCGTTTGTATCCTGACCGTGACTCACGTA
>CAZOSF010000011.1:0-5018 GCA_964582415.1 uncultured Alteromonas sp. | reverse complement strand
TACTTCAAAGTAACCCTTGGTTTTTCGACCATAGCCTCGGCTCAAAACCGCAACGCGATAATCGTCCTTCAAAATTTTCACCAACCATTCTACCATGGGGGACTTTCCGGTACCGCCAACTGAGAGATTTCCCACCGATATCACCGGAAGTTCATATTCCTTACTTTCCTTCCAGCCTTTTTCATAGGCGAGGTTCCGCAAAGTGGTAATTCCACCGTAGAGCGCAGAAAATGGGAAAAGTAATTTTCGGTAATCCATAGCACGAATGTATACTTTTTTATCTTTACCCTAAAATAAAAGGTATGACGGTTAAGGAGGTGATTAATATAATGGAGGAATGGGCTCCTCTGGCCTATTCGGAGGATTTCGACAATACAGGTTTACTGATTGGGGATGTGAATCAAGAAGTGAGCGGTATTTTGGTCAGTTTGGACACCTTAGAGGCTGTGATAGACGAGGCTATCAGAGAAAATTGTAATTTAATTGTAAGCTTCCATCCTATCATTTTTAAGGGCTTAAAAAAGATTACCGGAAAATCCTATGTGGAACGTACGGTATTGAAGGCCATTCAAAACAATATTGCCATTTTCAGCATTCATACCGCTTTGGATAACTCTTGGAATGGCGTGAATTACATGATTTGTGAAAAACTGGGATTAACAAAAAGAGAAATACTGGTACCTCAACCAGGCACCATCAAGAAACTTACGACCTATGCTCCCGTGAAAAAGGCAAACGCATTGCGCGAAAAGTTATTTGAGGCAGGAGCGGGCGACATTGGGAATTACAGCAATTGTAGTTTTAATATTCAAGGAATCGGTTCCTTTGAAGGGAATGAAGACTCCAATCCTACCATCGGACAAAAAGGGGTGACACATTTTGAAGAAGAAACCCAAATCGGGGTTACTTTTCCAAAGCACGTCGAGCAAAAAGTATTGCAGACCCTGTTTGAAAATCACCCCTATGAAGAAATCGCCTATGAGGTAACCACCTTGGAAAACGCCAATCAACATATTGGAATGGGAATGGTAGGTTCGTTTAAGCAGCCCATATCTGAAAATGACTTCCTAAAAAAACTCAAGAAAACCTTTGGAACAGGAGTGATTCGTCATTCCCAACTCTTGGGGAAACCCATCCAAAAAGTAGCGGTTTTAGGGGGAAGTGGCAGTTTTGCCATTGGAGAGGCTCAAGGGAAACATGCCGATGCCTATGTTACAGCAGATTTGAAATACCACGACTTTTTCGCTGCGGAAGGAAAACTGTTGTTGGCCGATATCGGACATTTTGAAAGTGAGCAGTATACAAAAGAGCTAATAGTTGCACACCTTAGCAAAAAAATTACTAATTTTGCACCCTCCTACCCTCAAGGTAGGATCGTTTTATCGAAAGTTAACACCAATCCAATAAGCTATTACTAGTCTATGGCAAAAAAAACTGAATCCACGGTTGAAGAAAAACTAAGGGCGTTATTCGATCTTCAATTGATCGACTCCCGAATTGATGAAATCCGCAACGTACGCGGAGAGCTTCCATTGGAAGTTCGTGATTTGGAGGATGAAGTAGCAGGTATGAATACCCGCATGGAAAAATTGAATGCCGATCTTGAGGCAATCGAAGAAAACATCAAGGAGCGTAAAAACCTTATCGAAGAGGCCAAAGCCTTGATAAAGAAATACACTACGCAGCAAGACAAAGTTCGCAACAATCGCGAATACAACAGCTTGAGTAAGGAAATTGAATACCAGGAATTGGAAATTCAATTGGCTGAAAAGCACATCAAGGAATTTAAGGCGCAGATCGAGCAGAAGAAACAAGTGATCGAGGAGACTACCGAGCGATTGAAAGATCGTGAGGCGCACTTGAAGCACAAACAAGGAGAATTGGATGCCATCCTTGCCGAAACCGAAAAAGAAGAACAAGCGTTGCTAAAAGAATCGGAAAAATACGAGGAGGATATTGAAGATCGTCTTATCCAAGCCTATAAGCGTATCCGTAGCAACGTAAAAAATGGATTGGCCGTAGTCCCCGTAGAACGCGGTGCTTCTGGAGGATCCTTCTTTACCATCCCACCACAGGTGCAGATGGAAATCGCTGCCCGTAAAAAAATCATCACCGATGAACACAGTGGTCGAATTTTGGTAGACCCACAATTGGCAGAAGAAGAACGTGAAAAAATGGAAGGATTGTTCGCTAAAATGAAGTAATTCCTCCACCAACAATAACAAAGCCTTCACATTTCGTGAAGGCTTTTTTTATTACTTTTTGCAAGGTTTCTAATAATAGCCGACTTATTTCCTAAACCACATGCCATGAAAACAATACCTTTTCTTTTAGTACTCCTTAGCTTTAACCTTACTGCCTGTCAATCGAATCAACACAACAAAGAAGTCGAGGCCAAAATGCAAGAAGAACTTACTCCCGTTTCCGTTCCCAGTCAAGAGGGCTACGAACGGGCCTATTTTGCCAGTGGCTGCTTTTGGTGTGTGGAAGCTATCTACGAGAGTGTGAAAGGGGTAAAGGAAGCGGTTTCCGGTTATAGTGGCGGCCATACCGAAAATCCCACTTATGAAGCCAGCAATACCGGACTAACAGGTCATGCCGAGTCGGTAGAAGTAATTTACGACCCCAAGGTAATCAGCTTTGCACAATTGGTAGATGTGTATTTCGGCTCCCAGAACATCACCCAGGTAAACGGACAAGGACCCGACCGAGGTTCCCAATACCGCAGCATTATTTTCTATCAGAATAAGGAACAGAAGAAAATCATCGAAGCCAAAATCAAAGAACTCGAACAACAGTTGGGAAAAGGGAAAGTGGCGGCACAGGTCCTCCCCTTTCAGAAATTCTGGAAAGCGGAAGAATACCACCAGAACTATGAAAGGAACCATCCCGAAAACCCTTATGTACAAAATGTTTCCATCCCGCGCTTGAATCGATTCAAAGCAAAATTTCCTGAATTATTGAAAAAGGAAACTTCCCATTGATAGTATTTTATTACTTTTAAGGAACAACCTTATCAAAAATGCTATGAATAAGTTGTTTTTACTCCTTTTCGGGGTCCTTATGCTATTGGGATGCTCCAAAGATGATGGAAAAGAAACCGCAACGCCACCTAGTTTGGAGGTCACTGTAGATCCTATTACGACTAATTTTGTTACAATTCGTTGGACCTATACCGGTTCAAGCAACGCCGTATTTCGAATCCTCCTTAATGGAGATATCATTGAAGAAGCCTTTTACGGGGACGAATACCTTCTTGAAATTTCAGAAAATGGCACCTACAATGGGACAATCATAGCCAATTCGGCCAATAACGAAGAAGTTTCGGATAACTTTAGCTTTACGACTACGGGTAGTGGTATCTGGTTCGGTGATTTGCTCATCGATACTGAAGAAAAATATAACAATTTCAATTACATCTTCGTAACGGGTATTTTAACCATTACCAACCTCGGAGAACACGATCTTTCCAACCTCAGTACGCTAACGGGAGTAAAAGGACTGCGAATTGAAGACAACCAAATCACCTCGTTACAGGGACTTCAAAATCTGGAGGAAATAATAAACGATGGGTTCACCATTCGCAACAATCCAAACCTAACTTCCCTTTGTTGCTTGGACCGACTCCAACAATTTAACGTAGGTTCTTTCGAGATTGATAGTAACGCTTCCATGACGAGGGTTGATCCCTTACCAATGCTGGAGAGCCTGGCCTATTTAAAGATAAAGAATAATCCGATTTTATCCGATTTAAGCGGGTTTTCAAATTTGGAATCCATAAATACCCTATCCGTTGAAAACCTTCCTGGATTGACCACCTTAGAAGATTTTAGTAGTTTAACCACAGCAGGATTGATACGAATCGAACAAACTTCCATCCCCCATCTAACGGGTTTCAATGCTTTAACCACTTTAAACTCCCTACAGGTTGTGAATAACGATCAGCTGCTAACAATAAACATGACGAACATAGAGCATATCGAAGGCATTAACATACAGGGAAATGCGCTTTTGCAAAGCTTAGATCTTCCCAATGCTAGTGAAATGGCCTCTGATGGTACTATTTATATAAACAACAATGCTTCCTTAATCTCCGCCCATTTTGGAAACCCAAGTCAAGCCTATAATTCATTGCAGGTACAGTTTAGTAACTTACCCAATTTCACCACCCTTCAAGGACTCCAAGCAATTACCGCTCTTGGTTCTCTGGAATTGATAAACCTTCCCTCACTTACAAGTTTATCGGGCTTTTCCGGCCTCGAAACCGTTCGTGGGGAAGTTCGTATGGAAAACCTCCAAGGATTATCCTCCTTTTCAGGACTGAACAACCTTACGTCTGCTGCAACCGATACTTCACCAACGGAGTCAAGAATGTATCTCGTAGGTTTAGAGAATATCTCGAGTCTCTCAGGTTTCGATCAATTGCAAACAGTGGGTTGGCTTTGGATCAGTGGCAATAGTTCCTTGGTAAACTTGGATGGCACCCAACTTCAGGAATCCCTGCCCAACGGAGGTACCCTATATGTGCTGTCCAACCCAAATTTGTCCGACTTTTGTGGGCTTACCAATTATGTGAATGAAGGAAACGTTCAATCGGCTACGATTCAAAGCAACGCCTATAACCCCACCCTTGCACAAATTGGTTCGGAAGGGGAATGTAGTCTTTAGATTTGAAAATTCGTTTAGAGCAAATGACCTTTCAATGCACGGAGGCAAACACTAAAAAATTTGATACCTTTATGCCCGAGGCTCCATCTTAGTTGTTATGAAATTAAAACCTTTTCTTGTACTATTTTTTGTTATTACCCTCATCGCTGGTTGTAGTACTTCCAGCGACGATGAAGGCCCTGTTTTTGAGGGTGACCTTGTACTCTCTACAGTAGATCAGTACAATCGTTTCGATTATGAACATGTCTTCGGACAACTTATCATCGAAAATCTGGAAACCGAGAATCTCTCCAAGCTTGGTAGCTTAAAATCGGTGGGCGGACTAACTATCCGAAACAGTGCGATGACGA
>CAZOSF010000010.1:50100-51766 GCA_964582415.1 uncultured Alteromonas sp. | reverse complement strand
TGAAGAAATCTGGGAGTGGTTTCGAATTTCGGGTGTATTTGGACGGGGTGGAAACACCTTCTTTTGAGCCAAAAATTCGGAGCTTTTTTGAACGGATAGAACCCTATGTGCCTTTTGTTCGAAACTATTCGTTTATCATCCGTACGTCGAATACTTTTCCTCATTCCAGTGGAATTGCTTCTTCTGCGAGTGGGATGAGTGCCTTGGCTTTGTGTCTGGTGGCTATGGAACAAAAATTTTTGGAGGAACCCATGTCGGAATCCTTAAGAAATCAAAAAGCCTCCTTTTTGGCCCGTTTGGGAAGTGGGAGTGCAGCGCGTAGTATCGAAGGACCTTTGATGGTATGGGGAATACATAAAGCTATTCCAGGGAGTTCGGACGAGCTGGGGGTTAAATTTACCCTACCCCTGCACCCTGTTTTTGAGGACTATCAAGATACCATTTTGCTAGTAGACAAAGGGGAAAAGCAGGTAAGTAGTACTTTAGGTCATGGGTTGATGAAGGGTCATCCATTCGCCGAACAACGTTTCCAACAGGCAAATGAGAATCTAGGAAAACTAATTCCTGTTTTGGCGGAAGGTAACCTTGGAAAGTTTATTGCCATTGTAGAATCGGAAGCGCTTTCATTACATGCCATGATGATGACGTCCCATCCTTATTTTCTGTTGATGCGTCCCAATACCTTGGAAATTATTCAGCGCATTTGGGCCTATCGTGAACAAACGGGAAGCCGTGTTTGTTTTACCCTCGATGCAGGGGCCAATGTGCATGTACTTTATCCGAAAGTGGAAAAGGATAAAGTCATAGAGTTTATTCAGAACGAATTGGCACCCTATTGCAAGCAAGGAGAATATCTTCTTGATGAGGTTGGACAGGGAGGAAAGGTGCTCTCCTAAATCTTTACCAATTTCTGGGTTCTGAATTGTAGGCCCGAACTCTCCATTTCCACAAAATAAACCCCGTTCGATAAATTGGAAATATCCATTTTCCAGGATCGCTGAGGTGAGACCTTTTCGGATTGTACGATTTGCCCTAATTGATTGAGAACTTTTATTTGAATGGATTCTTCCAGATCCAATAGGTTTTCCAATTGGAAGGTGATTTCATTCTGGCTAGGATTAGGAAAGAAACCCCAGCTTTTTTCTTTTTGAAAGTCTTCTGAGCCAAGGAGAATTCCATACAACTCCAAGGTGACATCATTCGAATTACAGTAGACATCAAACAGGAAGGTGTCTATTCCGTCTGTGCCTTCGGCGTAATTCAAAATATTACAGGAACTGATTTCAAAATTGGTGGTTAAAACGGTGAATTGGGAACCAATATCATCTGTGGTTAGCTGTGGATGCACGGTAATGCTTCCTTCTAATTCAGGATCTCCAAAAACGTCCAAAACATCATACTCACCAGCTTGCGATCCGTGAATATCAACTTCCAATACACTGTCCCCAAGCATGTTGAAATTGTTCACCACTTCCATGATGCCAACTTCGTCTCCAGCTGGCTTTATGGTCCCTTCGTTAAAGAAATTAGCGGTTATATCGAATGCCCCTGCTCCCGTTAATACTCCATCGAAATAATTGTGAAAATCGGCACCGATGGTCAGGAATAAAAAGTCTTGATCCTGTTGGGCTTCAATCACACCATGATTGTTCATATCAAAAATCAT
>CAZOSF010000010.1:39930-50000 GCA_964582415.1 uncultured Alteromonas sp. | reverse complement strand
AGTGAATGCGAGTAGGAGTATCGTTTTCATAGCGATTAGTTTTTTCTAAGATACTAAAATACTGAGTGTTGCAACCTGGCCTTGTTTTCTTTTTTTGATAAAAATCATGGAGAGATGTTGGTTGAAAATGTATCTTTGTAATGAAATTTTCAGTTTCCACTGGAAATACAGTATATTTATAAGTGAACAAGCGCACTCAATCTATGCACGGACCCCTTTTCTACTCGAAAATTTTGCTTTTTGGTGAATATGGTATTATCAAGGATTCCAAAGGGCTCTCCATTCCCTACAATTTCTACAATGGTGCTTTGAAAATTGATGAGTATCATACGGTACATACTCATAAATCCAATCAGAATTTGAAGCGCTTTGCTGCTTATTTAAAGGAAATGCAACAGCAAAATCCTGAATTGGTGCAATTCGAAATGGAAAGATTGGAAGCCGATATTGAAAAGGGATTGTATTTCGATTCCAGCATTCCTGAAGGATATGGAGTGGGAAGTAGTGGTGCTGTGGTTGCTGCCATCTATGATAAATATGCCAAGAACAAAATTACCGTTCTTGAAAATTTGACCCGGGAAAAATTGTTGCAATTGAAAGCAATATTCGCGGAAATGGAGTCTTTTTTCCATGGAAAGTCTTCAGGCCTCGACCCCTTGAATAGTTATTTAAGTCTTCCTATTCTGATAAATTCCAAAGATAATATTGAACCAGCGGGAATCCCTTCCCAGGCGGAAAACGGCAAAGGCGCTGTCTTTTTGTTGGACAGTGGTACGACGGGAGAAACAGCCCCAATGGTACAGATTTTTATGGAAAAGATGAAGCAGGAAGGTTTCCGGAATATGCTGAAAACAGAATTTGTTAAGCATACTGATGCCTGCGTGGAAGATTTTCTTAAAGGCGATATCAAATCCTTGTTTTCCAATATCAAAGACCTTTCGAAAGTCGTTTTGGATAATTTCAAACCCATGATTCCTAAAGAGTTTCATTCTCTCTGGAAAAAGGGAATCGATACCAATGCTTACTATTTGAAACTCTGTGGTTCTGGAGGCGGTGGTTATATGCTTGGATTTACCGAAGATTTCGAAAAGGCACAAAATGCCTTGAAAGGCCATAAACTGGAAGTAGTTTACAACTTCTAAAACAACTTCTTTAAACGCGCTCATATGCTGAGCAGAAAACAAAAACACCTTATCTGGAAACTTTTTAGTTTGTTTTCCGTGGTAAGGGGGTATAACATCCTGCTCATCATTCTGGCACAATACCTTACCGCCATCTATATATTGGCTCCGGAGTTGCCGTTACGGAGCGTATTATTCGACATCAATTTATTGATGTTGGTTTTAGCCTCCTCTGCCGCTATAGCAGGAGGTTATATCATCAATAACTTCTACGATAGGGAGAAGGACTTGATCAATCGCCCTCGAAAGACCATGTTGGACCGTTTGGTGAGTCAGCGCACCAAACTTTCGGTGTATTTTATGCTAAACTTTTTGTCTGTGGTCTTTGCCAGTTATGTCTCCTTCCGAGCGGTATTGTTTTTCTCCGTTTATATATTCTTTTTGTGGTTCTATTCCCATAAATTAAAACGATACCCTTTTGTGGGCAATCTTACGGCTGCCGTATTAGCGGTGATACCATTTTTTGCCGTTTTCATTTATTACGGGAATTTTGCTTTGGTGATATTCGTACACGCAACCTTTCTATTCCTTTTGGTTTCCATGCGGGAACTGATTAAGGATTTGGAAAATCTTGCTGGTGATTTGGTGTTGAACTATCGCACCATTCCCGTGGTTTATGGAGAGCGAATCTCCAAGATCATGCTAACGGTGTTGGCAGCCCTTACCTTGGTGCCTGTGTATTTCTTGTTGAACTATTTTGATATAGAATACATGAAATATTACTTCTTCCTCACCATCCCTGCTTTGTTGGTTTTTGTGGTGTTTCTCTGGCTATCAGCAGCAAAATTGCATTATATTCTATTGCATACCATTCTTCGCTTGGGCATTGTTATTGGGGTATTTAGCATTGTTCTATTAGACGTCGATGTGCTATTGAATCGATTTTTTTCCTGATAACGCGAATTCGACCGACAAAAAAACAAGGTCGTATATAATTGGTTATCTTTGCATTCTAATTTAACAGCACCGAAATTCGGCAGTACTATGAGCAGAAGAGATCAATCCAATAGTGGAAAAGCTTCAGGAAGAGGGGGAGGAAACACAAAAAAGAGAAGCAGTGCCCGAGGAAATGCTCCCCTTAAAAGAGAAAACCCTAATTCCCAAGCTGGTCGTCAGAACAAAGTGTCGACCACCAAGAAAACAACTGACGCCAAGAAATCTACTGATACTAAGAAAACAACCGACACGATTCGTTTAAACAAGTACATTGCCAATAGCGGTATGTGCTCACGTAGAGAAGCCGATTCTTTTATCACTATGGGCTTGGTAGAAGTAAATGGGAAAGTCATCAATGAGATGGGCTATCAGGTACGCCTTGGAGATGAAGTAAAGTTTGACGGCCGTCGGATCAACCCCGAACCCAACACCTATATCCTGCTCAACAAGCCTAAATCGGTGGCTACAACCACTAGTCAGGCCAAGGGAATAACAGTGATGGATTTAATAGCCAAGGCTACCAGTGCTCGGGTGAAACCTATAGGGCGATTGGGTAGGAATGCAACCGGATTATTGCTCTTCACCAATGATGAAGGCCTGATGAATAAAATGCACAAGAAAGGAATGTCACGCCTTTTCCACATCGAACTTGATAAAAACCTCAAACCAGCCGACTTGAAGAAAATCGAGGAGGGCGTACAAATGGATGGTAAAACATTGGAAGTAGAGGAAATCAGTTATGTGAAGGATGCTCCTAAAAAGGAAGTGGGAATGAAAATAAAAAACATGGGGAATAGTATCATTCGGGAACTCTTCGAACACCTGGGGTATCAAGTGGTTAAAGTGGATTGTGTGAGTATTGCCCACCTTACCAAAAAAGACCTTCCAAGAGGGAGATGGCGAACGCTTACCCAAAAGGAAATCTCCCTTTTTTCGATGATTTAACCAAGGGGTAAAAAGAGTCCCAAAAAAGTTTGCTATCTTTAAAAATAGTTTACATTTGCCGCGATTTTAGCTGAACCTTGAAACGTGTTTTTATCTTCGGGTTTCTGAAAATTAGGAAGTCAAATTCAGAGACTGTTTACCAGGTGAACCACCGAAATTTAAAGCTAGCTTCCGTATCCCCTGAAGAACCTATGTTCACGCCATATAGAAAACAAATATGGGCGTTACTACCTCTTATTGTTTGATAGTATTGTTGAAATTCCTAAATTAAAATAGTATTTACACCGTGAGTTTAACGGATTTCATTTACCATCTTTACCGCAAACAATGAACACAAAATATATAGATCTAATCGATCAAACCTATCACTTCCCTCAGGATGAATTTTATTTAGAGGGAGATCACTTGTTTTTTCATGATATCGACCTTATGGGGTTGGTGAAGGAATATGGGGCACCTTTGAAGTTTACCTACCTACCGAAGATTTCCGACAATATTAAAAGGGCCAAGCGTTGGTTTGCACGGGCCATCAAAAAGCACGATTACAAAGCCTCCTACAATTATAGTTATTGTACCAAAAGTTCCCATTTCAAACATGTTTTGAATGAGGCCTTGAAGAATAACATTCACATTGAAACCTCCTCGGCCTTCGATATAGACATTGTGCAAAACCTAAAAGCTGAGGGGAAGATTTCCGATGAAACCTATGTGATTTGCAATGGTTTTAAAAGAGACCAGTACATTGCCAACATTGCCAAACTGATCAATGGCGGACATGAAAACTGCTTGCCCATTATCGATAATTACGAGGAATTGGATTTGCTCACAGAAGCCATTGATGGGGATCTTAAAATTGGTATCCGAATTGCTTCCGAAGAAGAACCAAAATTCGAATTTTATACCTCTCGTTTGGGAATCGGATATAAAAATATTGTTCCCTTTTACGAAGAGCAGGTCAAGAACAATGAAAAGGTGGAATTGAAAATGCTTCACTTTTTCATCAATACGGGAATTCGCGACAATGCCTATTATTGGAACGAATTGCTGAAATGTTTAAAGGTGTACACCCGCCTTAAAAAGGTGTGCCCTACTTTGGATAGCTTGAATATTGGTGGGGGATTCCCGATAAAGAATTCTTTGGCTTTCGAGTACGATTACAACTACATGGTAGATGAAATCGTGAATCAGATAAAGTTGGCCTGCGATGCTGAAGGCGTGCCTGTTCCTCATATTTATACCGAATTTGGCAGCTTTACCGTAGGGGAAAGTGGGGGAGCCATTTATGAGGTACTCTATCAGAAACAGCAAAACGATCGTGAAAAATGGAACATGATCAACAGTTCCTTTATCACCACCCTTCCAGATACTTGGGCCATCAGCAAGCGATTTATCTTGTTGGCCGTGAATCGGTGGAACGATGAATATGAAAGGGTGTTATTGGGAGGACTTACCTGCGATAGCGATGATTACTATAATAGTGAACAACACGTAAACGCGATTTATTTGCCGAAATTCCGTAAAGAGAAACCTTTGTATATTGGCTTTTTCAATACCGGAGCCTATCAAGAATCCATTGGGGGTTATGGAGGTTTACAGCACTGCTTAATTCCTTCCCCTAAACACATATTAATCGATAAGGATAAAGAAGGAAATATTCACACAGAATTATTTGCAGAACAACAAACGAGTGAGCAATTGCTTTCAATTTTAGGATATGAGCACTAAAACCTATGCCGGCATCCCGCAACAATATGCGGGGCTTGAAACTAGTAAAATTGTATTAATCCCAGTTCCCTATGACGGAACCAGCACTTGGCAAAAAGGAGCTGATAAAGGTCCAGAAGCCTTTTTAAATGCTTCCGAGAACATGGAATTATACGATATTGAAACCGAATCTGAAGTCTACAAACAAGGGGTTTACCTTGCTAATCCCATCACCGAAAATTCCTCTCCGGAGGCTGTGGTTGAAAAAGTACATAACACGGTAAAAGACTACATTCTTCGTAACAAATTCGTAACGATTTTTGGAGGGGAGCACAGTATTTCAATCGGAACCATCCGTGCTTTTAATGAATGTTTCGACAATCTTACCGTGTTGCACATCGATGCCCATGCCGATTTGCGTAAGGAATATGAAGGGTCTAAATGTAACCATGCTTGCGCGGTTTATGAAGCCAGCCAGAATACCAACCTGATTCAAGTAGGGATTCGCAGTATGGATGTGGCCGAAACAAGGGTGATGGATCGTGAAAAGACTTGGTTTGCCCATGAAATGGCGACCGATGATTATTGGATGGACAATGTATTGGAAGCCTTGGGAGAGAATGTATTTATCACCTTCGATTTAGATGCTTTCGATCCTTCTATCATGCCATCAACGGGTACTCCGGAACCAGGAGGGTTGCTCTGGTACGAAACCTTGGATTTCCTCCGTCAAGTTTTTGCCGAGAGAAATGTGGTTGGTTTCGATATCGTGGAACTTTGTCCAAGACCTGAGGAGAAATCTTCGGATTTTTTAGCTGCTAAATTGTATTACAAGATGCTGAGCTATAAATTTGAGGGCGTAGATTCCGATGAGGAATTTGAAAGCAACTTTATGGAGCCCAAAAAAGGCGCTTCGAAATTTAACAACGACGAGAATGACTACTAAAGGACCGATTTCCGAATTTATTCAAAAATACTACCTCCATTTTAACGCCGCCGCTCTGGTGGATGCTGCAAAAGGCTATGAAGACCAGTTGAAGGGAGGTTCCAAGATGTTGGTTTCCTTAGCGGGTGCCATGAGTACTGCCGAATTAGGAAAGATCTTTGCAGAAATTATTCGTCAGGATAAAGTGCACATCATTTCCTGTACCGGAGCCAATCTAGAAGAGGATATCATGAATTTAGTGGCGCATTCCCATTACAAAAGGGTGCCCAACTATCGTGATTTAACGCCTCAAGAGGAATGGGATTTGTTGGAAAAAGGATTGAATCGTGTTACCGATACCTGTATCCCAGAAGAAGAAGCCTTCCGTAGATTGCAAAAACATATTTTCAAAATATGGAAGGATGCAGAGGAAAAAGGAGAACGCTATTTCCCTCACGAATTTATGTACAAAATGCTATTAAGTGGTGTTTTGGAAGAATACTACGAGATTGATATAAAGGATTCCTGGATGTATGCCGCAGCAGAAAAGAACCTACCCATCGTAGTACCAGGCTGGGAGGATAGCACGATGGGAAATATTTTTGCAAGCTATGTTTTGAAAGGAGAATTGAAAGCGTCTACCATGAAAAGCGGTATCGAATATATGGCGTTTCTGGCCGATTGGTATACCGATAATTCTGAAAACGGTATTGGTTTCTTCCAAATTGGGGGAGGTATTGCAGGAGACTTCCCAATTTGCGTTGTGCCTATGCTATATCAGGACATGGAACGTACCGATACGCCTTTCTGGAGCTATTTCTGCCAGATCAGCGATTCGACAACAAGTTATGGTAGCTATTCTGGTGCGGTACCCAATGAAAAAATCACTTGGGGAAAATTAGACATCGATACCCCGAAATATATTATTGAAAGCGATGCTACAATCGTGGCACCATTAATCTTTGCCTACTTATTAGGAATGTAATATGAAAAGAGTAATTGTAGATTACAAAAAATTGAATCAGGAGATACTTGATCTTCTGGTGGAAAAGTTTCCAGCGGGGTATGAGGCAAGTGATATTATCACTTTTCGCAATGCCCAAAATGAAATTATCGAAGCGGTAGAAGTTCGTACCGAGGATACCATCTATTTGGTGAAAGTGAGTAAGCGACTTGCCGATACCATGGAAAATTACGATGAAGACGACGACGACTTCAGCCCAGACGATTCCGATTCTTCCGAGACTCCTGAAATGACGGACGACGACGAAGACGATTATTAATAGATCATAATGAATAAAAAATTGAAAGTTGGTAGCTCCTTGAGTTACCAACTTTTTTATGTTCATAATTCTGAGGAAGGCTTGCTGAAGTAATTTGAAATTTTGGTAATTTCAGAAGAGTTATTCGTTCTATAATATTTGCTATGAACTTTCCATTCCATGTTTCCCTACCGTGTAGGCATATCGATGCCACTCGTAAGTTTTATACCAAAATTCTTGGGGCCAAAGTGGGTCGAAAGGCCCAGAATTGGATTGATATCGATTTGTTCAATCACCAGTTAACCTTTACCAATTCTGGGAAGTTTCATTTCGATTACCCCAGCTATAGTTTTGAGAAAACCGTACTTCCCAGCTTCCATTTCGGGATCATTCTACCCAAGGAAGACTGGCAACCTTTGTACGATCGTATGAAATCGGAAGAATTTGTATATATAGACGAAACGGTATTTCTTAAGGAGAAAGCAGGAGAACACCGTTCCTTCTTCTTGAGGGATCCCAATGGCTATATCATCGAGTTCAAATGTTTTGCGGATACGAAGGCGGTATTCGATTCTTAAAAAACCGTTGTTTCAACTCCCAGAAAATAATTCCCAGAAGCAATAAATACTCTGAGGCAACAAGCCAATGGTTCTCATTCACGGCATTCACTTGGTAGGCAGAATAGCTGAGGAATACCAAAAAGGTCCACGCCAAGGGATATTTATATCCAGATAGAATCCCCATAATCAAGGGAAGTGCTATATACCATGGATGAATGGTCGTTGAGAAAAGATAATAAAGGCTAATTGCCAAAAGCATGCTTTCCAACATGGTTTTGAAATGCTGATTTTTTCGAAATACAGCCAGTGCCATTACCCCAAAAAAGATGCAAAGCGCTAACACTTTTCCCGCGGTTTCAATAATATTCCAACCTACCGAACGATAGCCAATTTCACGGACGATATAGTAGATACTCGCGTTGAATTCGAAGTTTTGAAACCATAATGCCGTCGTTTTTAGGAAGGCATCGGAAGTTTCCGAGGTAATAAATGGGAGCAGAGTTAGTAGTATAACAAAGGCTAATCCCATAAAAAAGGAGCCGCCCTTTAACCAATAGGATTTGCCATTCTTCAGATAATAAAACAGGAAGATAGGCAGGAATAATAAAGGAATCAATTTCAGGGCAATTGAGAAAGCCATAATGGCACCGCTAAAAAAATGTTTTTGTTGCTGCAATAACAACAGGGCGTACAGTAAAAAGGCGAGCATAATACCTTCGAAATGCAAATTGCCAGTTAGTTCAATAATCACAAAGGGATTCAGAAAATACCAAAAAAGAAGATTTTCAGATTGCCCCAGTCCTTTGAGAAGTTTTTTCAAAAGGAAGAAAATCCAAACATCGGCGAGCAGTAACAGTAAGTGCATGGCGATAATGCTTCCCATGATGGTCTTACCTCCCACAAAGACCGACAAAGCAAAGAATGCCTGTTTTAGCGGGGGATAATTTGTGAAATGACTCCCATTCAACGCCCCCATTCCTTCATACAATTCCCGAGCCAATGGAATGGAAACCGTAAAGGACTCAGGATTCTGGAGATATTGTTGTGGGGTGAAAGCATACGGGTTGGTGCCATCCAAGACCAGCCATCCATCCCAAATAAAGCGGTAAAAATCTTGAGAAAGGTTAGGAATGGCTAATAGGAAAACCAAACGAAACACAACACCCCAGCCTAGAGCAAATCGAAACTGATTGCCAAGTTGTTGCAGCAGCACATAGGTGAGTCCGAAGAGTCCAAAATAAAGGGCAAACAACTTAATAAAATCATGTCGTTCCAAATCGTAGGCAAAAATGCCATACATCAGGAATAGTGTTGCCCCGAGGGCGAGCGGAATTTTATAAAGTTGCAATAGGCGATACATTCACTATTTAATCCTGCCATTCGGCAATGAACAGGTTGGTATCTCGTGTACCTCCGTTGTTTCGGTTGGAGGAGAAAATAAGATACTTTCCATCATTGCTGAATACAGGAAAAGCGTCGAAAGTTTCACTATGGGTTACCCGCTTTAGGTTTTTCCCATCAATATCAATCATGTATAAATTGAATGGAAACCCACGCTCTGCCTCAAAATTGCTGGAGAACAGAATCTTATCCCCATTGGGATGGAAAAACGGACTCCAGTTGGCATTCCCTAAATTGGTGAGCTGACGAAGTTCACTACCATCGGCATTACAGATGAACAATTCCATTTCGGTAGGTTGTACCAGTCCTTGCGCAAGTAAGTCCTTGTATTCTTTAATTTGTTCTTCCGTTTTTGGACGGGAAGCACGGAAAATGATTTTTGTTCCATCTGGAGAGAAAAAGGCTCCTCCGTCGTACCCCAATTCATTCGTAATCTGAGTTACTTCGCTGCCATCTAGATTCATGGTATACAGCTCTAAATCGCCGCTTCGTGTTGAAGTGAAAACAATTTTATCGCCTTTAGGGGATACAGTGGCTTCTGCATCATAGCCCGGTTCGCTGGTGAGTTGTCCAGTAATATTTCCTTCCAAATCGGCAACATAGATATCGAATGTATCATACACGGGCCATACATAACGACCATTTTTTCGCAATGGGACTTCCGGGCATTCATCACCTCCGGCATGGGTTGAAGCATACACGAAATGTTTGTTGTCTGGTAAAAAGTAAGAGCAAGTAGTTCGTCCCTTTCCAGTGCTTATCATCGGAGGCTGAGAGTTTTCAAAACTATCATTCACGTTCATCAAGAATATCTGGTCGCATTCTACGCCCCATTCTTTATAGTTGGATTGGAAGATAAGTTGTTTATCATCAAAACTCCAGTAGGCTTCTGCGTTGTCGCCTCCAAAGGTTACTTGGCGCAAGGATTTGAAGTGAACTTCTTCCGGATAGATAAGCGAATCGGATGCTGTTTCAACTATAGAGGTTTCAGTTTCTGCTGTGGGTTCTTTATCGGTATTCTTGCAACCAATTAAAGAAGAAAGTAACAGAAGTGACAGTAGGTATCTCATTTTTCAATAATTTTGTGCAAAAATAACGATATGCGTCTAATTCTCATTCTTTTTTCGATTGTCATTTTAGTTTCCTGTAAACAAGC
>CAZOSF010000010.1:38530-39830 GCA_964582415.1 uncultured Alteromonas sp. | reverse complement strand
GATATGGAGAAAGTGAATCTGATGATCAACATGGATATGGTGGGACGCTTGAATGAAGAAAAGGCGCTGGCTGTTCATGGAGTAGGAACCTCACCAGCCTTTAAGCAATTGCTTTTTGCCAATAATACACAAGGATTTAAAATAGCCGAACACGAAAGCGGCATTGGTCCTAGTGATCATACTTCTTTTTATTTGAATGATTTACCTGTTCTTCACTTCTTTACAGGACAGCACGAAGATTATCACAAACCGAGTGATGACTTTGACAAATTGAACTACGAAGGAATGGCGATGATTACCGATTATATTTTCAGTATCGTTACCGATCTTGAAGATGATGCTAAGCTAGCCTTCCGTAAAACCAAGGATGAGAGCAAAGACACGCCTCGTTTTAAAGTAGGTTTGGGGGTTGTGCCCGATTACCTATTTACAGGAGAAGGGATGCGTATTGATGGTATCAGTGAAGGGAAAGCTGCCCAGAAAGCAGGTCTTTTAAAAGGGGATGTCGTGAAGCGGTTAGGTGATAGTACAGTCACCGACATGATGAGCTATATGCGTGCTCTTTCCTCTTTTGAAGCAGGACAAGCTACTAAAGTAATCATCGACCGAAATGGTGAAAAACTGGAATTAGACATTCAGTTTTAGGGAATCTTAACCCCCAGGAAAAAACCTTTCGTTTTTAATTGCTTTCCTTGGGTTCTATCGCCCAAAGGTAAACCAATGTCGTAATGGGTGGTACAAGGAAAATGATGAGGAGTGTCCATGTCCATTTCATGCTTTTCGATTTCTTGGGATTCTGCCACAAATTGAAAAGGATGTAGAGCAACCCAACTAGGTACATTATCTGAACAATATAAATTACATCCCAAAATTGGAGGAGTTCCTGGCCTTCTAGGTCCGAAAAAAAGTTGTACGGAATCGCAATTAGAAGGATGAGTGATGGGATACTCAGGAGAATTTTTAGGGTAGTATTCATTTTTGTATCGTTTGTTTTGTTCAGTTTGTTTTAATAACATCGTGAATAGCTCAAGCTAATGTAGAGGTGGGGATCGGCTTCCCGTGTCCTAGGGGTTTCAAAATTATAAGTGAGCTTGAAATCATTCCTGCCCCGCCGATAATACATTTCGAAGTTATAAAGAAAAAGTTGATGGTAGGGTTCAACAGTGAACACCGATTGATCTCCCATCCAGTTGCCCTCTATCATTCCATCATGGAAGAGATAGCGATATCCTAAGCGTACCGCAAAGAACAATTCCCGATCTAGGCTGCCCATTTGTTTATAAGCGACGGATTGATTCAT
>CAZOSF010000010.1:33434-38430 GCA_964582415.1 uncultured Alteromonas sp. | reverse complement strand
TTATCATTGACTAAATCGGAAGGGGTATAAATCTCTTGAAGCAAATAAAAACTATAATGCAAACTTTGGGTGCTATCCGTTCCCTTATGCGTCATTTTATGCAATCCCAACCAAGTTCCTGTTGAATAATAGCGGTCGGTGAAATGAAGAAAGTCATTATCTTCTCGAAGCTCGAATTGCTGATTGTATGTTTTTTCTTCCTTTGGTTTCGTAGCTTCCGATTCCTGTGTATAACCTTGGAAGAGGAAACAAAAACATGCAAGTAGAGTGAGGCTTAGGGTGTTGGTGTAATTTTTCGGCAAATTGTATTAGGCTTTGCTGGTTATACTCTTGAAAAATACAAAACCAAAGCCAATAAACAACATTAGGTGGAAAGGAAATAGGCCGAAGTCTCCTTCATGATTTCCAACCACAAAAGCACTGTACATACCGAAGGCAAAATAGAGTGCCAAAAGTCCTTCAATAATCACATGGGGAGAAATCGATTTTGGGAGGTATTTGTTGTCCTTCCAACTTTGTTTTAATTGCGAAATATTGAATTTTGGGGTTCTAACAAACTCGCTCTTTTTCCCAAGATGTCCTTCCAAAACTGCGATGGAATTGTGCACCGAAAATCCCATGGCCACCGAAAAGAAGAGAAAAAACATCCCGATATATCGGAAAAACTGAAGGATGCCACCCCCGTAGATACGCTTATAGGTAAACCAGTAACAGATAAAGAAAATCAGTGTGCTGATCACAAAGAAGCTCATTACATAGAAATACCATTTCAATTCTACATTCTCATTTTTGATGTACAGGATAGGGACGCTTAAAATGGCTACAATAAGTACATTCAGGAACATGGTACTGTTTAGGAGATGAAGAATGCCATGTACCTTGGTTTTTAAAGGGATATATTTATTCTTGATAATGCGCCAAAGCATTTTCTGGAAGTTTTCGGCACCTCCTTTATTCCATCGGAATTGCTGGGAACGTGCCGCGCTAATCACAACAGGTAATTCGGCTGGAGTTTCAACATCCTCCAAGTATGTAAATTTCCATCGCTTCAGTTGGGCCCTATAGCTTAGGTCCAAATCTTCCGTCAATGTATCGCCTTCCCAATTACCCGCATCCAAAATGCATTCTTTACGCCAAACCCCTGCCGTTCCATTGAAATTGATAAAATGCCCTTGACTGTTTCTTCCAACTTGTTCCAATGTAAAATGTGCATCCAAAGCAAACGCCTGCACTTTAGTCAGTAATGAATAGTCTCGATTGAGATGTGACCAGCGGGTTTGGACCACACCAATTTCATGGTCTTTAAAATAAGGGATGGTTTTTTTGAGCCAATCAGACTTGGGCAGAAAATCGGCATCGAAAATGGCAATAAATTCCCCTTTTGCGGTTTCCAATCCTTCCTTTAAGGCACCGGCTTTGAACCCTTTTCGATCAGTTCTGGTAATATGCTGAATATCCAAGCCGCTGGCTTGCAGACGTTGAATATGCAGGGCTGTTTGTTCCAAGGACTCGTCGGTGGAGTCATCCAAAACCTGAATTTCTAATTTGTTTTTGGGGTAGTCGATCTTGGCGATATTGTCCAGGAGCCGTTCCATTACGTACAGTTCATTGTACACAGGAAGTTGTATGGTGACGTAGGGGGTCTCCTCAGGATTGTTCAAATTGAACTTTGGGGCGAGACGATTTTGATTTTTTGCACGGAGGTAATTGAAAAGCAGGTTCAATTGTGCCAAAGCATAGAAAAAAATCAGTAGCAGGGCAATGGTGTAAACTGTCAAAACCAGGGTTTCCACTATCATTTTTTGAAACCGTATTTAAAAATCCATCCCAGAATTTTGATACCTGCAAAGATAGCACCTTTTACCGTACCAGACACCTTCGATTCCCCAATTCGATTGCGGTAGGGGACAGGAATTTCCATATACGTCATCTTCTTACGCAAAGCCTTCAATTGCATTTCCACAGTCCAACCATAGGTCTTATCTTCCATATTCAAGGCCATCAGTTTGTCGTACTTAATGGCTCGAAAAGGGCCTAAGTCGGTAAAACGGGATCCATATAATAGTTTCATGAGGGTGGTAGCCAGAGCATTACCAAAAATCTGGGGCCCCGTCATTGAGCCCGACTCCCTCAAATGGGGTACACGGGCACCCAAAACGAAATCGATATTCTTTTCACGAATAGGAGCCACAATATCAAGAAGTAATTCAGGGTAATCGCTAAAATCCCCATCCAGAAAGACAATGATTTCTGGTTTTTCTTCTTGGTCCGCGATGTGTTGCATCCCTTTCAAGCATGCCCAACCATAACCCTTGCGCTCTTCCCTCAACACCGTGGCGCCTCCTGCAGCAGCCACTTTTTCGGTAGAATCCGTGGAGCCATTGCTTACCACAATCACCTCTTCCACTACTTCGGGGATGTCTTGCAATACCAATCCTATAGAGTCTTCCTCATTGAAGGCGGGGATAATTACCTTAATCATTGGGTTGTTTAAAAATTAGTCGCGTTTTAGAAGGCGCAGCAAATCTACATCATTTCCCAACAATACTGTGTTACTATTGATACGTCCGTCCAGTGGGCCATTTTCAAGTCGTAATACCCCTCTTGGACAAACTGCCGAGCAGACTCCGCAGCCCACACAACTGGCGCGAACGATATTTTCACCTTTTTGGGCATACGAACGAACATCAATCCCCATTTCACAATAGGTGGAACAGTTACCACAAGAAATACATTGGCCACCATTTGTGGTAATTCTAAATTTGGAGAAGAGTCGTTGTTGCAGCCCCAAAATGGCGGCCATAGGACAGCCAAAACGGCACCAAACACGGTTGCCGAAAATGGGGTAGAAACCGGTCCCGATCACTCCACTGAAAACAGCTCCAATTAAAAATCCGTACCATTGGCGTAGCGTTTCCGCTTGGAAAAAAAATAGGGTGCTGCCACTAAAATAGTGCATTCCAATAAGGGACATGATGATAATGAAATAGCCCATTGCTCCGAGGCGAGCATCTCTTTTTAACTCATGCCGTTTGAAGATCCAAACCCATCCAAAAATTAATGTTAGCAGTATTCCAACTCCAATAAGGAAAAGGTCTTTGGTAAGCCAGTACTTCTCGGGGTCATTTCCCAAATAGGAAGCCACTACGGCTGTGGTCATTAGCACTACAAATACCAATACACTATGAACCACCCAACGTTCTACTTTCCAAGCAAAAAGACTTTTGTCGGAAAGATGGCGGAAAGAATCTCCAGCAGTTTCGGCTAAACCACCACAACCGCATACCCAACTGCAGTACCAACGCTTGCCATATTTATACGTGAGAATAGGGGTAATGATAAAAATCGAAACGATTCCAAAAATCAATAAAACCATACCTATGGAGCCCGCCGAAAGAAATTCATCTACCCGATATTGTTCGAAATTATAATAATTTAAAGGCCATACGTTCTTTAAGTCATAATACGGCAACTTAAAGCTTTCCGAATGGAGTCGGGCCATCAGTTCTGGAATCAAAAAGGCAAAAGCAGTTTGAAAAAATACCACGCTGATGGTCCGTAGTGTCTCGTATCGATTGTGGCGATATTTCCAAAGGAATTTGACGCCAAACCCTAAAATGGCAAGTGTGTAAAGTGTACCATATACGAACCACTGACTGGCGGGATTGCCCGAAAGAAAATAGCTAAGGGGGTCAAACAATCCTACCAAGCCCACATTACCCCCTTCACTTCGTAATCCCAAATAATTAGGGAAGAAATAAAGGAGGATATAGAATCCCGTTAGAAACAATCCGAGTAGCCATGCTAAAACCCCTCGTTGGGTAATGCCCATAAACATTACGCCATTATTGTGTATTCCGGCTTCATTGTTTTTATAAGAGGCCCAGGCGTAAAGAAATATTCCTCCGAGAAGGGAAAACAAAGAGATTCCTAGCCATAAAGGTTTGTTGGGGAAATTAAGATTGAAACTTGCCAATGAAAGCAATAGGATTCCAATAACCCCAAGGGCCAATCCCAACTTTTGAAAAGTTGTAAGATGAGCTGGTGGGCCACCGCTTAAGGATAGATCTCGCTGAACCCTCATACACTCATGGATTTTTGGTAATGAAGAAAATTTTCGTTTATGGCGCGATAGAACCGCACATAAAATTCTGGATCGAAATGGGCTTCTTCCAAATATTTAAGTACTTCATGAATCTTTCGCTTCTCATTCAACCAACGGTCCAGCACCTCATGCCGAAGCCGGATCCCCAATGTATTTAGTCCAAGAAAACTATAATCCGAACTGTCGTAAGCAAAAGTCATGGCTTTTGCTTCAATGGGGTGACGCCAATGGAAATGCATTTCGTTCGCTTTCCTGTTCCTGCTTGCATTCACTTGTCCATAGGTTTGGTATTCCAAATTGAAAAATTTGGCGCTGTTGAACCAATGCCCCGGTTTGTATTCCCGACGATTTCCACATAGGGTCTGTGCCACGGTTTCTCCCATCATTCTTCCCACATACCAAACGGCTTCAATCGCCCTACGGTGTGAAGGTGGATTTTTTAATTCGGCACAATCGCCAATAGCATAGACACCCGGAAGATTGGTTTCCAAAAATTCGTTTACTAAAATTCCCTTATTGATTTCCAAGGGGCTCTCTTTTAGAAAATCAATATTCGGTCGAACACCAGCGGTTAACCCTACCAACTGACAGTCAATTTCTTCTCCGGTTTCTGCGATGATTACCGATTGCACGTGACCGTTGCCATCGCTTTTAATCTCTTTCAAATTGGTATTCAATCGAAGATCGATTCCATGATGAACAATTTGTTCTGTCACCAAAGCACTATCGGCATCGGGAAGCACCCCGTTCCAAAAACTGGATTCTCGAACTAAAAAGGTAACCGGGATGTTTCTACTGGACAGCATCTCCACCAATTCTATGCCTATGAGTCCGCCACCCACCACAACGGCACGTCGACAGGTTTTGGAATTAGGAGCATTCTTTTCGAGG
>CAZOSF010000010.1:25036-33334 GCA_964582415.1 uncultured Alteromonas sp. | reverse complement strand
CGGATGTGTCGTGCAGCGGTGACCCCTGCGATACCGTTCCCAATAATGACAATGTGCTTCATGCCTTGAAATATGGAGTCGTAAGGAAAGGTACATACATTACAAATTACTACCAATTTATCTTCAGAATAAGTTGTATTTTCAAATTATGAACAAAGGATTCTGGTTTTTACTTTTTAGCACCCTTCTTTTTTCGGCTTGTGCCCAAGCACCCGTCAAAAAGATTAACGGACTTAGCCTGGTGGCGACTCGAGATAGTCTATCCAAAGAGCATATCCGTCCGTTGAAACAGATGCATGCCAATTATGCGGCTATCATGCCTTTTGGTTTTGTAAGGGATATGGAGCATCCGGAAATTCTGTACAATATGGATCGGCAATGGTTTGGAGAAACCTCCGAGGGAGCACGTCAGTATATTGACCAATTGAGAGCCCCTGGAATTCAAGTGATGATGAAGCCACAATTGTGGATATGGCGGGGTGCCTTTACCGGACATATGAAAATGAAAACGGAACAGGATTGGAAGGACCTCGAAAATTGCTATAGGAATTTCATATTAGATTTTGCGAAGGTCGCTGAAGCTGAGAATGTACCAATTTTCTGTATTGGTACAGAATTAGAGCAGTTCGTGAACCATCGACCTGAATATTGGTTTGAACTGGTGAAGGAAATTCGAAAAATTTATTCTGGGAAACTCACCTACGCAGCCAATTGGGATGAATATAAGCGTGTGCCTTTTTGGGAGGTTTTGGATTTTATCGGTGTGGACGCTTATTTTCCAATTTCAAATTCAAAAACACCGAGCCTGGAAGAGGCAAAACAAGGTTGGCAATCCTGGAAGGAGGAGATGTTGAAGGTTTCGGAACGATTCGAAAAACCCATTTTATTCACCGAATATGGCTACCGAAGTGTGGATTATGCCGGAAGGGAACCTTGGGTAAGTGATCGCGAAATGAAGGAGGTGAATTTGGAATGTCAGGAAATTCTCCTGAAGGCACTGTATGAAGAATTATGGGGTGAGCCCTGGTTTGCTGGTGGTTTTCTTTGGAAATGGCATCCCCACCATGAAAAAGTAGGAGGAATCAATCATGCTTTATTCACCCCACAAGGCAAGCCCGCACAAAAGATTGTTCAATTCTATTACACCCATTAAAGGGCAATGTGCTTTTTGTAATACCGAATCAATTCATTTGGAGATGCTCCCAGCCAATTTTTAATATGGAGAATACTGAAATGGAATTGTAGTCTAGCGGTGCCTTTCTGTCGGTATTTTCGAGCGGAGGTCAGAACAGCTTTCGAAAGCACTACGAAAGAATAATTTTGATAGATGCGATGGATGAATTCCCCATCTTCGTATATCATATACCGCTCATCGTAACCCCCTAGTGCCGTGAAACACTTTTTCTTTATAAAGAGGGATTGATCGCCACCCCGACAAATTTTCCAATTGAAACGGGTAAACCATTGTAAGGTTCTGAGTAGGGGGTGCTTACTGTCGAATTCCATCCTGAAACAACCAGCATCATCTGTTTCGACGGCGTCCAAAATAGCTTGATCATACCCATGAGGGGGTTGGGTATCTGCGTGTAAAAAATACAAAAGGGTACCTTGGGAATGTGCGGCGCCATGATTCATCTGAACCGGTCTTCCCCGTTTCGAGGTAAGAAATTGAATGGGAATATCGATGGTGGACTGAAAGACCTTTTCTTTGGTGGCATCTTCACTTTCCCCATCCACTATGATAATTTCCTGAACACAATGGGTACTTTTTCGCTCGTCCAATACCTTCAGAATTTCGCCAATATGATCTTCTTCATTCAGTACAGGGATGATAATGCTGATTCGATTAAGAGCCTTCATCATTTTTCGTTTAACTGCCAGTTATATTCCCGAAAGGCGATATCGATATTTGGGTTTAACCTATGATGGCTATACTGGTTGATAAAACCAATAAGATCTCTTTTGCCATTCACTTCAAAATCGGATCGATACCATTTAAAAATCTTGGAAAGTTTGACGGAGCCACCTGTCAACTGATTCTCTTGGCCATTAATGAAAGCGATTGTCACCTTCTTAAGCTGTTCTTCCAATTTTTGTGGAACGTAGGCTTCATTCAACAACTTTGGGCAGGAAATGGAGGCACAATTTATGGCAAAATGAATACGGGGTTCTCCCAAATTTCTTAAAATCCCGTGTTCAATGTCATTCAATGAATACATTCGATTTCCAATGGGGATGAATTTCTCTGTCCAAGGTTTCTTGATGTCTTTGATACTTTGAACAGGATATTCCCTCAAAATTAATGCAATAGTATAGGCGTTATAAAGATTGATGTAATAGGCCAGACGCTCTTCCTGTGTATTCTTTTCATTTGGAGCGGATTCTGAAACTTCAAGCAGATAGGTACGGAATAAAAGGGAGTCCTTTTCAAATCCCTTATAATCTACCCAGCCTTCAGAGTTCACGTGCTTGTGAAGCAATTGATCCCACAGGGTATGGTCAATTGAAGTTTTCTCCTGCGCCAGTAAACGAGACATAGGATGGCAAAGCGCGACACTTAAAAGAAGCCAGCCAATTATTCTGTTTCGTTTCATGAAAGATTGTTTTACTGGGATATGTGGCCCGCAATGATTCGGCAAATTAACAGCATCCACCACCATCGTAGTGAAAGGTGGATTCGCTGATAAAGATGTCTTCCCTTCCCAGTGACGCAAGTGCACCGGCAGTTTTATCACAGATGGCCAAAGGTTGGTTCTTCAATAAGACATGCCCTTTTTTATCGTCGAAATAATCTTCCTCCCCAAAATAGATGGCAGCTTTACCTGTAAATACACAAGGACCATCCTCCGGCATGGGATCTTTAATTGCAGCCACTTCAATGGATTCGATATAGATGAGCTCCTCCGTTGGATAATGTTTAGGGTCGAGAATGCGATACGGTTTACGGGCTCTGATTTCAATAGTGCCAAAACCAGCATCTGTTAGCATTTTCACATATTCCTTAATGGGTAAACTTCCACTCAAGCAAAGGGCACGAAGGCGTTCATCGTTCCGAAGGGTTTCATTCATGGGTTGCTCGCAGGTAGGATCACTCATTACGAGTCGGCCATGCGGTTTTAATACCCGATACATTTCGGCAATGGCTTTTTTCAATTCTGCCTCTTTAAAAATATTGAACAAACAGTTCTGAGCGGCAACATCGATACTGTTGTCTTCAACAGGAAGATGCAGCGCATTGCCTTTTCTAAGATCTACGAACTCGCTCTTGAACCAAGGGTTCATTTCTTCCGCTTCTTTAAAATTTTTACGGGAGGCTTCCAGCATTTCATCCACCACATCCACTCCTACAACGCCACCCTTTTGACGGGAGAAGTAAGCGAATTGGAGCAACTCCATACCGCCACCAACACCAACGTAAAGAATTTTCGGATCGTTGGATAAATCCCTTGGGTGCACTGTACTGCCACAGCCATAGTTCATATCCTGCATGATTCGGGGAATTTTCAAGCCAGGGAGTTCCCAAATAGGATTGGTCGTACAACAGAGTCCGACATCAGGAGTCAATGCCGCTTGTTTGTATACGTCGTGAGTGGTTTCAAGATATTTCATGGTAATGTAGTAGTGTTTTATGTGGGAAGCTTACACTCGTTTAATCAATTCTGAAAATAAAGTTATCATATGAGGTTCGGCCATCGCGGCATGCGCTAAGATGTCTGCGATGTCTACCGGGTGCAAATTATCTGGATCGCACTCGTCCGTTAGGACCGAAACGGCCATAATTGGCAGTTTTAATTGATTGGCTACTATTGCCTCAGGGATGGTACTCATGCCCACGGCATCGGAGCCGATGATTTTCAAGAAACGATATTCCGCGCGGGTTTCCAATTGAGGTCCCAATACTGCGGTATACACACCCTTGTGAAGTGTAATGCCTTTTTCCTGTGCAATTTGTTCCATCATTTCATTCATCTTCTTGTCGTAGGGTGCACTCAAATCGATAAAACGACCTCCTAATTTTTCTACCCCAAGAAAGGCGAGGGGAGAGTCACCCAATAAATTGATATGATCGTCCAACAGCATGATTTCTCCTTTTTTGAAATTAAGGTTGATGGCTCCAGCGGCATTACTAACTAATAGTCTTTTGATGCCCAGCTGATGCATCACACGAACTGGAAAAGTTACGTCCTGTGCCGAATAACCCTCATAGAGATGGAAACGTCCTTGCATCACCACAAGTTTCTTCCCATGCATAGATCCATAGATTAATTTTCCTTTATGAAATTCCACAGTGGCGGTGGGGAAATTTGGAATGAGGTTGTAACTCACTTCCTTTTCAATCTCAATATGGTCTAGAAACTGTCCCAGACCTGTACCTAGAATGATACCTATTTCAGGGTTTTCGAATCCTCGATGTTTCAGATAGTCGGTCGCTTCTTGTAAGTTGTTTAGCATCAATTATATTTTTAAAAAGGGTTGAAAATCAGGATGGCCTTGAATATCTTCTATGGTGTCTACATCATTACGTTTTTCCAAGAGGGCCAGATTTTCGTCTTGCAAATTTCTTAAAGTATCGGCTAAAACCGAAGGCGTCCCCCAGTTTTTATTCTCAAAGATATCTTTTCTTAAGGAAGTCATGCCTAGAAGGTAGTAGCCACCGTCCAAGGCAGGTCCAATGACATACTTGTTGGTATCCAATAATTCGAATCCTGCTTTGATATCGCTCGACTGCATTTCATAGATGTCACATCCAATAATGACCACTTTTTCATATCCATGAGCAAAAGCCTCTTCAAAGGCATGATACATTTTTTGACCTAGGTCGCTTCCCTTCTGGAGGCGTTTATGATAAATGTCGGAATTCCAACAATCGTCTTCCCATATTTCATCGGAATAGAATACCCATTTGTCTATATGAAGGTCTTCCGTTATGGCAACCGTATGTTTCAATAAGAAGGTATAGATGTCTAAAGCGGTTTTATCCCCTACCGCTCTCGCTAAACGGGTTTTGCATTTTCCCAAGACGGGATTTTTGGTAAAAATCAATAGTAATTTTTTTGAAGTCGGAAAATGAAATACATCCGCTTCCTTTCCTTCGTGGCCCGATTTTGTGGTAAACAATCCCATTCAATATACTTTTTCCCCTTTCAAAAGATAAACGCCCCATTGTTCCGAATAAACATGAACCTGATCGGTGGAAGTACCTTCAGGGGTTTCAATGGGTAGCTCTTGATTCACCCATTCAAAAATACCACCGTAGAGATTTTTCACATTGGTGTACCCCAATGCCTTCAATTGTTTACCTATCTTTTCAGAACGCACCCCTATGGAGCAATAAACAACTATCGGTACTTCTTTGTTGGGTAGAAACTGCTCTAATTTCTTTTCCGAAAAATCTTTGTGACCGATGTAATGAGCATTCGGCAAATGACTCACCCGATATTCTTCCATTTCTCGGGCATCCAATAGCCATAAAGTGTTGCTGGAGTGATAAATTTCTTCCAGAGAGATATAGGGAATACTGTGGTCATTGTATTTGTCCAGCACTTTTTGTAGGTCTTGTGAGGAGACTGCAAGACCATTGAACACAAACAAGATGGTAATCCAAAATTTCATCAGGCTACCGCTCCTTGACAACTACTGCCAGATCCAGCGGTGCATCCGTAGCAGTGTTGGGAAATCACAATGTTTCTGTTTTGCAACAGCTCTTCTTGATATTCTGAAATGTGCTTCACTTTGCTCGCGACATTTATCTCCAACATTTGATTGAAATCGCAGTCATAGAGCCAACCATCCCAGCTTACCGAAAGGGTATTGGTGCACATAACATTTGCCACTGTTGCCGGATTGAAGGCGTCTACCAAGGTGTACATATAATCTTCATAATTATCGGAGGCTATCAGAAAATCCAAAAACCGAGAAATAGGTAGATTGGTTATGGTGAAAAGGTTGTTGAAATGGATTCCAAAATCACGTAAGAGTGCCTCCTTAAAATCGCGTTCCAATCCACACTGGTCGGCCGGTAGAAAGGCACCACTCGGATTATATACCAGATCCAATTTAAGGCCACTGTCTGGCATACCATAACCAACATCATTCAACATTTTCAATGCTTTAAGCGAGGCATCGAACACACCTTCCCCACGTTGCTTATCGGTTTTGCCTTTGGTCCAGTGGGGCATACTGCTTACCACATGGATATTGTATTTTTTAAAAAATTCGGGAAGGTCGTGGTATTTTTTATTCGATACGATGATGGTCAGATTACTTCGAACAATAAAATCCTTGATACCCGCTTTGCTGGCTTCTTCTACGAACCATCTGAAATGAGGATTCATCTCTGGGGCACCCCCTGTAAGATCAAGGGTATGCGCATGGGTTTTTCGGATAACATCGAGACATTGCTCCATGGTCTCCTTGGTCATGATCTCCTTGCGATCTGGTCCTGCATCTACGTGACAATGCTCGCAAACTTGGTTGCACATATAGCCCACATTGATTTGAAGAATTTCCAGAGATTTAGGGCGGAGGGGGAATTGGCCGGTTTCTTCCAATTTTTCAGCAAATTTGGGGAGTTCCCCAGCGGCAAAAATACCGTTCGATAAAAAATCCATCTGGTATTTAGCCTTGGCCAGTTTACTGGCTCTTTTGTGTAATGATTGTGTTTTGTTTTTGGTCATCGGCTATCCCTCAAGTTTATTCACCTTATTCATCATCATCACCCCATGTACCAGACTGGCACCGCTCTTAATGGCAGCTCCAACATGAACCGCTTCCATCATTTCCTCCTTGGTAATCCCTCTTTGTAGGCCATCTTTGGTGTAAGCGTCGATACAATATGGACACATTTCGGTATGGGCTACGGCAAGAGCGATCAGGGATTTTTCCCGTGCTGTAAGGGCCCCTTCCTCAAAAACGGTATTGTAGTAATCAAAAAATTTATTACCCAGTTCTTCACTCCATTCGGTAATCTTTCCGAACTTCCTTAAATCTTTAGGATCGTAATACGACATGTGCTATACTTTGATACGGATTGTTGCAATTTTTTCAGAATTGTAAAGATACGGAAGTAGTCTCGTAAATTCTAAAAAGCTTACGCCTGCACTGAAATTAATCGAAGGTATACGTAAGTCCTGTACTAAAATTGTACTGAGATTTCTGAATACCAACAGCGGGGTAGGCATCATACACAAAAGTATAGCTAATGTTTAAGGCAAAATTGGAAAAAAGGCCTACCAAAACCGAAGTATCACTAGAGATTCGGTAATCGTGAATACCATCCAATTTAGGCTGATAATAGGTGGTGCTAACGATGGATATGGATTCTTTTGGATACAAGCTAAAGGACAAATAGGCACTTCCACGTATATTTTCTTGCAGCGGGGTAACTCCGTCGGCTACTTCTTCATATTCATACATGGCCAAGGTGCCCAAATAAAAGCGGTAATTATCCGAAGCGCTTAGTTTAAAACGCGGTCCCAACCCAAAAAGCCCCCTAAAATTTATCAAGCTGATTTTGTTGTACTGGCCCTGTACAAAGGTTTCCCAAACAACACGTTCCCAAACTTTGTAGTTGTGTCGTAAATGGGAAACCATACTGTTGTCAAAATTCTCCGACTCGATTTTTTGGAAAGCCACATCTCCTTTAAAAAGCGTTAAGTGACGCCCCATTTTGTATTGCACATGGACATTGCCTCCCAAAACAAGAAATTCGTTTACGTTTCGTTTTAAGCTAAAGTTCACACTCGCGGCACCCGACCAACCCGAAGTGTCGGTCACCTTTCTCAGGGATTCAACATTGAGGATTTGCGACGAAAGCGTTGAAGAGGTTAATACCAGTAAAAGAATTAAATGCTTCATGTGTCAAGATCACAATTGCTAATGGTTACTCATCCTACTTGAGCTTTGCTGGAAAGAATGATTTTCCTTTTATTGGAAATAGATATACGTGAAAATCACGATTCCAACAATTAATAATCCTACAGGTTTGACATATTTCCATTGGGTAATATCCACCTGTTTTGTGTATTCCTGAACATAGTTTGTACTCCTGGGATAAAGTTTTCCGATAACCAGCATTACAATGACATTAAATACAAAAAGAATGGCCATCACATGCAAGAAATGCGGATAGGAATCCCCATACATCGGTTGTAATATAAACTGACTGATACTATACAATATAACACCCGAAAGAATACCGATTTTTGCAGCTATCGCAGGGACACGTTTTGTGAGATAACCTACTACGATGATGGTAAGAATAGGGATGCTGTAACAACCATTCACCTCTTGTAGGTA
>CAZOSF010000010.1:0-24936 GCA_964582415.1 uncultured Alteromonas sp. | reverse complement strand
AGCATTAACCCTTTTTGACCTTCCACTAAATTTTTAGCGGCCAATGCTCTTTGGATGATTGCTTGGTTGGTTCCCCAATAAAACAATTGCACCAACATCATTCCCGTAAAAATAGTTCCGAAAGGAATGGAGGAATCAGGCCCTCCGGCGGCGATAAACTTATCGGGCAACTCTTTCATTAGGGTATTGACACCCGCTCCTAAATGGCCATCCCCAACTACCCATAAACCAAAAAGTGGGATCATCAAACCGCCTATTAGTAATCCGATGGCATTAATAGTGTCGGAAACAGCTACCGCTTTTAATCCGCCGAAGATGGCATAAATCGATCCAATAATACCAATTCCCCAAACACATAACCAAAGCGCTGCGGTATTGGAAATACCGAACGCCTCTGGCACATTAAACATTGTACTAATGGCAAGCCCCCCAGAGTATAATACAATAGGCAACAACACTATCATATAGCCTGAGAGAAACAGTCCTGAGGTAATGGCTTTTGTACTTTTATCGTACCTTTTTTCCAAAAATTGAGGCACTGTGGTTATCCCTCCTTTCAAATAGCGAGGCAATAGAAAGAGCGCAGTGACTACCATTGCGATAGCTGCTAAAGTTTCCCAGGCCATGACCAAAATTCCTTCTGAAAATGATTGGCCATTTAAACCAACGATCTGTTCTGTAGAAAGATTGGTTAGAAGAAGGGAACCCGCAATAACTCCAGCGGTAAGGCTTCTTCCTCCAAGGAAATAGCCATCTGCACTAGTTTCATCTGTTTTACGGGTTGCAAAATAGGAAATGACTCCAACTAGTAAGGTAAAGGCAAGAAAAGTAATAATTGTCATGGTCTGTTAGTTTTATATCCCTAATACTTTTGAAATAACGTCTGCATAATCTGGAATGCGACCAACGTTCTGTAATTTAATAGCTGCCATTTGCAGGGCGGCTTCCATACATTTTTCATTGGTTTTTCCTTTGACATAAGCGAAGAGAAAGCCGCTCCAGAAGGCATCTCCAGCCCCCGTAGCATCCATGATGCGTTCCACCTTTAATGCGGATAGACTGATGGGAGTTTTTCCCTGTTCGCTAAGTTTGGCCCCGTCCTTCCCCAAAGTAAAGCAAATCAACTTGGCACCAAGGTCATGAAGATAATTAAATATAGCCTCGTGTGAAAGTCCTTTGCCGAAAAGCCTATCTACGTCATCCTGACTAATTTTTACAAGGGGTTCCAGTGCACAATAGGACTCGATTGTCTTTCGTGCTTCTTCGATATCGGGCCAAATCTTTTCTGAATAATTAATATCGATACTCAATTGGCATCCTAACTCATGCGCTCTGGTTGCCCGTTGTAGAATGGTGTCGCGTGCGGGCTGTTCACTTAAGGCAAAGCAGGTAGTATGAAAGATGGTGCTTTTTCCCAGGAGTTCGTCGGGTAATTGTTCAGGGGTTATCAAGGTGTCGGCCCCTCGGTAAGGAATGAATTCTGGAGTCCCCGTGGTTCGGTTTACAAAGATAACCGTTGTGGGTTTGTGTGTGACCTCATTTACATGGGTATGGTGTAACTCTCCTTCCTTGAATCGTTTCAAGATATAATCCCCAAATCCGTCCTTTCCCACTGTGGCAACAATGTGCACATTCAAACCCAGGCGAGCCATATTGAAGGCCACGTTGGTTGGTGATCCTCCTAGATGCCTGTGATAGTCCTTCGTGTTTCTTAAGGATTCTTCCACTTGCATGCCTATGAAATCGATCAAGGCTTCCCCAACACAAATAATATCTATTTCTTTTTCCATGATTATTCGAACAAACTATCGGGTTCTACAAGTTCGTTTAGATGATCTATAAATTGCTGCTCCAGCAGTGAAATACCATATTGGTAGGATGCATTCATCCATCCGAAACCCTCCTTGGTGATGTATTGAAATTCGGTGCCCACGTTCCCGTATTCTGCAAATACTTTGTGGGTAGCACTTACCACATCATATTTTTCAGGAATGGTACCATTATAATCCACTGCATTTTTGGTAATCATAAATAGCCAACGGTATACTAATTCCTGAAGTTCCCGTTCGTATCCGTAGTTTTTAAAACCTTTCCAAATCATCATCTGATGAGGGGCCCAACCATTGGGATAATCCCATTGTTTTTGAGGCCGTTCTTTGCTGATGGGTCCGCGGCTTTCCTCGGTACAAGAAGCGATGCCTCCTTTCTCTTTTAATAAGGGGATTCCGATTTGTACGACTTTCGCTGCCTGTTCTTCGGAGGCCATATTTGCCCATAATGGGGTGAATAAGGTAGCGGAAACGAAAGAGGTTTGCGTTCCAGATTGAAGATTGAAATCGAAGTAAAGGCCTTTCTTTGGATTCCATAAATAGCGATCAACCAATTCTCTGCGTTCCGATGCCTTGGTTTTCCAGAAGGTGGACGTGTATTCTTTACCATTCAGTTGAAGGCTTCCGCCAAATTCGTTTTCTATCAATTCGGCAAAATCGGTTTCGTATTTATAGAGAAAGGCATTTAATTCAACCACATTTAAATCCGCACAGATGCCTTCCAAACGATACGAAGTATCATGCCCCGATTCCCTTACGGATCGGTCATGGACAAAATAGATATCCAATGCCGAATTCTCAATTTTACCTTCTGTGTACGCTTTTTCATACTCGGATACCTCTATGCCAGCATTCCGTGCATGTGGTCCAAATTCATGATGGAAATGTCCGGCCTCGGCCTCTGGAGGTCTGCCGAGCCCTTCAGCCAAATAGCGATTCAAACCATTATCGGTAAGCCGTTTTCCTGGAACCATCCATACGGTTTCATATTCTTTTATGGCCGTAGCTAAATGCTTTTGAAGCCATTCCTTGTCCTGAGTTTTTTCAAAAATCTCCCGAATCAAACTACTATAAAAAGGAGGTTGGGTTCGGGTAAGATAGTAGGACCTGTTGGCATTTAGTATTTTTCCGTAGTGTTCGATTTCATATTGGAAATTGTCGGCCATGGCTTTCGCCAACCGCACTTTGTCATCCAACAACAATCCAATCGATTCGAAATAACTGTCCCATCCGTACATTTCATTGAATCGCCCACCAGGAACTACGAAAGGAACTCCTTTCACTTCACCGTTTTCTTCGCTTAATTTCAAGGAAAGAATTCCGGGTTGATCATTGATATTGCGAACATATTTGGGGGTGATGTTTTTGGGTAATCGAATTACCTCTAAAGGCATCTGTGTGCTTAATTGACTATAATAGTTTAAAGCCAATTCGTCCTCGTTCGGTACATAAACCCTAAGAACAGACTCGGATTCCAGCGTTTCGTTTTTGGTGTCCCGTAAAAGTTCCGAAATCCCCTCTTTGTCCATAGTGCGTGTTAGCCCATCCCAATAATAGTCACGAATCATTCTCGAAATGCGCTCCACGGGGTCTTCATAGATTTTTGAAAAATCAAGTTTCCAAAGCGATTGCCCCGATGCCTGTGCCAGAACCAATTCCTGTAGTAAATTGGATAATGCATAGGTGCCTTCTATGGCAACACTGGTATTATCTCCTTCAATCACAAAGCGTTTTGGGCCCTTGTCTTCAACTGTGATTTTAAGGTCCCCATCAGTGTCTTCTTGCTGCAGTAGTCGGTCTAAGGTTTCCTTAATGGGTAGTTTCACTTTGCTTTTGAATTAATTTTCGAATGATGAAAACGGTAATGATCAGTAATATGATTGGAATAATAAGGAAATAAAAGGCATTCACGCCACCCACGTGTTCAAACAAGGTGCCTACAATTCTTGAGCCTAATGTCCCTCCTAAAGCTGAAAAGATGATAATCAATCCGCTCATGGGAGAATGAAGACTCTTGGGCAAATGACTCAGAACCGTAGAATTTAGAAGTGGGTAAATGGGGGCAATAAATAATCCAATTAACGGCAATATGAATCCTAAAAAGGGAACATCCGAAAGGCTTGCTATTTCAGTGACATTGCCTTCCGTTGTAAGTTGAGGTAATACACCTAGAAGGATTCCAATAGCAATAATGGAACAAATGACTATAATGACCGACCAATTAATGTGTTTAGAAGCCCATCCGGCAATGAACCGTCCCATTGCCAAAGACATGGCTAAGATAGCCGCCATATTTACGCTTAGTTTTTCAGAGAAACTGAAAATCTTTTCGTTAAAACGAGGTAGCCAAGTCATGATCCCCTGTTCGATCATCACAAAGAAAAAGGCAGAGAAAATGAACACCAAAACCAATGGAATCACTAATAGCCCTAAGGAATTTTTTATGTCTTCTGCAAGGGAACTCCCTGCAGTTTCAATTGGAATATCCAATTTTGAAAACAATAAAAACAAAAAGGAAAGAGCCACCAATACGCACAGAACAGGGTACACATCCAACCATGCATTGGGGTCGGTGTCACTAAAAAATACCGGGAAAAGGAAATAGGCACTTGCTATTCCCACCATAAAGAACCCCTCAATGGAACTCATCAAGGCCGAATGGTCGGTTGGGCTATTGGTCACCACACCAATCAAACTATAAACAGAAAGCTTGATTAGTGCGAAGCTCACACCAACAGAAAGGAACAGTAATTTTGCAGTGTCGAAAGTATTTCCAAAATACATACCTAGGCACCCCACAAATACAATGGCCAATGCCAAAAGCATGGCTTTTTTATATCCAAATCGAGGAAGGAAGGAGGCCACCAGAAAAGACACGATAGCAATCGGAAGATCTTTAAAAGCCTCCAGGATGGAGGCGCTGGATTCACTTACCTTGTAAACATTAATCGACTTCTGAATAACAATACCAACGCTATTCAACAAAATCGCAAAAACGAAATAATTGATGTACAGGGATATTTTTATTCCGAGCTGCTTCATATCTTAATGGCTTCTGGAGCGTCTTTCCCCAAGCGGGTTGCCAAAACACCTGCGATTATAAAAAATACCCCTCCGAACAGAATGGCATTAACGGCACTGTTTCCTAGGAAATTTTTAATGATTGGACCAAAGGAGATGGTTTGAATAAGCATCGGAATTACAATCATCATATTCACAATCCCCATATAAACTCCGCGCCGCTCTTCCGGTATTACCTTTGAAACCATGGCATAGGGTATTCCCATCATGGCGGCCCAACCGATTCCGAAAAGAATCATAGGTAGCATCAAGACATATTTGTGTTCAATAAATGGCATGCTTAAAAGTGCAATCCCAGTAAAGAACAAACTAACCACATAGACTAAACGGGATCCATATCTGCTGGCAAAAGGAACCAGAGCTAGGGCGACAAGCATTGTCACCATATTATAAGTTCCATTCATCAAGCCCGCTTGTCCGAGCGCTTGTTCTGTTAAGGTTTGTATGTTCTGGGCAAAGGAGGTGTCTGCTGCACTTATTTCAGCACCGGCCTGACAGGCTTTCATAATACCTTCATATTTCTCATCATCGGCAACGGTAATTCCCAACAAACTACTGCGAAGCATTGGGGTGATAAATTGCCAATAGACAAAGAGGGCGTACCATTGAAAAAAATAAACGGCCGATAATTTCCACATTAATTTAGGCATGTCCTTAATGGCTTCCGCGATTTCTACAAAGGGCTCCGTAGCTCTTTGGAAAAAATTCTTTTCTTCTTTTTCCCGTTTCAGTTTGGAGAGTTCTTCGTCGGTGGGAGGTATTTCCGGCGTTTTCCAAACCGACCATAAGATGGTTACTACCGAAGCGATGGCCCCGATGAAAAAGGAATAATATACCCATGCAGGAATGGCAGTGACTGTTTCTTCCCCCACCGAACAAAGGGCTGTACCCGCTTCTGCAGGAGTACTGAACCAGTCTTGGAATAGAAATAGGGAAAAGTTGGCAATGGTGATACCGGCTCCCACAAATAGGCTCTGCATCTGATATCCGAAGGTGAGTTGTTCATCGGGTAACTTATCCCCAACAAATGCACGATAAGGCTCCATAGCAGTGTTGTTGGCGGCATCCAAAATCCAAAGCAAACCAACAGCAAACCAAAGACTCGGACTGTAGGGAAAGGCGAACAAACAGAGACTGGCCGTAAGCGCTCCGATCAGAAAGAAGGGCTTTCGCCTTCCGCCCCATTTCGGTAACCAAGTCTTGTCGGAAATGGCTCCAATCATGGGCTGAATCAACAATCCAGTAACTGGTCCTGCTAAGTTCAAAAGCGGAAGCTCATCATGATGGGCACCTAAAAAGGAAAAAATGGGGTTGATGGCGGTTTGTTGCAATCCGAAACTAAACTGAATTCCGAAGAACCCAACGTTCATATTCCAGATATCCCAAAACGAGAGTTTCGGTTTTCTGATCATAGGAGAGATTTTAATTTGGTGTTAGTCGTTAGTTCCGATCCTTCGGAAATCACTACGTAATATCCGTAAATTTTGAGAAAATCCGATTTTTTGCCCCCTCTTTTTTAGAAAAGGGAACCGAAATCGTTATCGGAACGGAACAATTGAGAGCCCTACACCTCTAGGGCCAGTTTCATGAAAACAATACCCGAGGCTGTGTAGCCCATTTGGGTTTTTCCACCCAATGAAAGTGAGGGTGTGCTCAAGAATTCTTGAAACTCCCAATTTGGATTCGTTTCAATAGCTGTTACGAAAGAATGAATGATTTCCCGTGCCGTCTCTTTCATTCCTTGTTTGGCTAGAGCATAACAAAACAATCCCATCCAAACAGGCCAAATACCTCCGTTATGAAAATTTCCTGGAGTGTTTTTAAAGCTGAAGGAATGATTGCCTTCCATCAAAAACCAGTCTTTGCTGTTTTCATCCATGATGGGCCAAAAAGCAGGAATCAACGGGCTGCCTAAATCATCACGGAGGGATTGCACAAACTCCTTTAGTTTTACTTTTTGTGATTCGCTGAGATCAAATAACAATAGCGCCAATGCATTTCCAGCTGCATCAAATCGAGTATCGTATACTCCGGGAAGGATGAATGCAACAAAATGCTTCAATTGGGAATCCAAGGCTTTTTTAAAGGGGCCTTTTTGATAGCAATTTTTTACATGCTCATTTGGCCAAAAGTTCTCGAAGGTTTTCGCCATCAAAACTTCCATGGTTTTTGAATTGCCACACTCCAATTCTTCGTAAAGTGCCTCTCCCCAAAGGCGGAGTGCATTATCATACAGAGTGTATCCATGAATGGGGTATTCATCAGCCCAATTCCCGCTGAGCGGTGTATAGATCCACCCGCGATCGTTGAATTCACAGGCCTTTAAATAGACCCGTGCTTTATCAATGGCAGGCTTTAGTTGATGCCATATGGCTTCATTTTTAGTATGTTTATAATAAATGCAAGCTCCCAACACAAACCAAGTGGTGGCGTCGATTCTTCCTGCTAAGCTACCGTAGGAGACATCCTCCTCGGTGGGTAGAACATTGGAGGGAATCATTCCGGTGCCATGTTGATAGTCTGCCAAGGTCTGAAGACTTCGCGAAAGTCCTTCAATTAGGGCTTCTTCCTGGCTCCATAACCCCGCGATACCACAAACGATGCTATCTCGTGCCCAAATTCGCTTATAATTATCGGCTTCAATACTACTCGCCAAAAATCCATAAGGGGTTACCAGTTCATGGAGCAGTGCAAGGGAATCCTTGTAAAGTGAGTTGATATCCTTGACCATCTTATTTCTGTATCAAACTAATTGCGAAACCACCTCCTGGAGCAAGGTGAATTTCAATATTGGAATCGTGACTCACCTCCAGGGTTTCAATCGTATACGATTCAGGATTGGTGTCCCAATGCGCGTCTTCTCCATCTTTATAGACACGGGCGGTAAAGGTTTTTCCTTCCGGAAGGAAATCGAAATTTACTGTAACCTCACGGTCGTCTTCATCGGTTATTCCCCCAACAAACCAATCTCCGGTTTCTTTTTCCTCTCGTGCCATAACGACAAAATCACCCACTTCTCCATCCAAGACCAAGGACTGTTGCCAATCGACACCAACATCCGTGATGAATTGGAAGGCAGGATGAATCTTTCCGTCCTTCATATAATGTTCAGGTAAATCACACGCCATTTGAATCGGACTGGTAATCACGACATATAAAGCCAATTGATGGGCCAAGGTGGTATTCACTTGGTTGCCCTTTTTGTAATCATCGAATTTGATATTGAAAACACCTGGAGTGAAATCGATAGGTCCTGCCAACATTCGGGTAAAGGCAATGGTGGGGAGGTGCCCCGGAGGATTGCCGCCATCGGAGGCCCATGCATTGAATTCCTGTCCTCGTAATCCTTCCCTTGCGATGGCATTGGGATAGGTGCGACGCTTTCCAGTGGCTTTGATGGGCTCATGTGCGTTCACCGCAATATTGTATTTCGCAGCGGTTTCCAACACCTTTTGATAGTGATTTACCATCCATTGGCCATGATGGTATTCCCCTTCTGGGATGATTTTTCCAACATACCCTGTTTTCACGGAATGCATACCGTGTTCCTGCATAAAGGAATAGGCTTCCTCCATTTGTTTCTCATAGGTTCTTGGAGCAGCAGAAGTTTCATGGTGCATGATCACGGTAACCCCTTTTTCGTTGGCATACTCCATCACCTTATCAAAATCGTAGTCGGGGTAGGGGGTGATAAAATCGAAAACCCCCTCTCGATCCGTAGTATTGATCCACTTATCCCAACCGGTATTCCAACCTTCTACTAGGAGGCCTTTAATTCCATTTTGAGAGGCAAAATCGATATATTTCATGGCGTTTTCCGTAGTAGCTCCATGTCGGCTCGATCCTTTTTTTCCATCTACGAATGTATTCATGTCCTGACTGCCTTCCATGTCCCAAGTAGATTTTCCAATATGCATTTCCCACCAGATACCCACATATTTCATGGGGGTAAAATAGCTTACATCTCCCAAGATATTTGGATCGTTCAAATTCAATATCATTCGCGAAGCGATGAGGTCTCCGGGCTTTTCACCAATCGTAATAGTACGCCATGGTGTATTGAATGGTACCGGGATTTTGGCTTTAGCGCCCAATATTTCAGAACCCACCAATTCGCTGGTCATTTTATGGGAATCTGTAGCCACTTTTAAGGTCATACCTGCATAATTGGTGAGGTCGGCCTCATGAAAACTCAGATAGAGTCCATCGGCAGTTTTCATGGTAACTGGGGTATTCACGGCATTTTCTGGAATATAGGTAGCGGCGAGGTTTACATGGTTTTGTTTGGAAAGCGCATCGATTTCGGAAAATTTCGTTTCGTTATAAAGATGCTCGTATATATCCCAGTCTCCTGGTTGCCACCAAACGGTATGGTCCCCTGTAAGTTGAAACTCCGTATTTTCATCGGTAATGATGAGCTCTTCAATTCCTTCTTGTTCTGGAAATTCATAACGAAAACCAACACCATCATCGAAGGCTCTGAAACGGATATTTAAAAGTCGATGCGGTTCGTTTTTTTCCTTTAGTTGAACGATAAGTTCGTTGTAATGATTTCGAACGGTAGCTTGTTCCCCCCAAGGCATTGTCCACTCCTCATCAAAGGTGCTTTCCATGCCATTCACCAATTCGAAGCCCTTGCTTAACGAAGGAGTATCTTTCAATTCGAAGCCCATTGTAGAAGTTTCAATGATGGGTTTCGATTTAAAATCGACGGAATAGCTTGGAATTCCTTCTTCATTTAAAGAGAAAGCAACATGAATATCGCCATCGGGGGAGGTGATTTCGGTGGAGATGGTATTCGATTTTTCGCAACTAATAAAGAATAGGGTCGCCAAGGCAACTAGGGAAAATTTGAAGCTCATGGTTTTTATTTTAAAGGTACGAAAATATGTGCTTCCCACTCTAAACTATTGCCGCCAACATGGGGGTCGTTTAGGTAGAGTTCGGTAGGTAGTGCTTCAATTTGAAGGTCGTTTCTGTTTGCATAATCGAGCAGATAATACCAAGCATGATCCGAGATGCGGTAGTTGCCGTGAAAAACTGCTTTCAGGAATCGTTCATTGTTGGTTGTTTTAAAAGCGACCCCTTGTGTTGGTGGAAGGCTATCGCTTTTTTGAATGGGGAAACAGAAGTCGAAATCGATGGTATTGTTTTCCTGATCCCATCGCGTAACTTGCAAGAAAGGATCGCCATCCAGTGGAATCTCATAATCCTTGATATATCCCATTACCAAGGATATCTCCGACAACATCTTATTGGCTTTCTGAGCCACAGGCACATTTTCTACCGAAATATAAGCACAGAACTTTGAGGGGAAAATGGTATCGGCAATAGCCTCAACTTCAAAATTTTCCGCTTTTTTGTTCAATTGATTCCGAACGTTCTCTACGAGCGTCACATTCTGTGAAGCAAAATTCCCTATTTGTAAAGGGACCTCCCATTTGCGCTTCCAGTAATGTTTGGGATCGGTGACTTTTGCTTTCACTTTGGTAGTGGAATCATTGATGCGCCAAATGTCCCACTGATAGTCCAAGGTATCCTCGCGATCTATCACCATTTGGTGAACAGTGGAAAAACGACTTCCACCCTCCCATACCACCTCCAGCGAATCCTGTTTACCGAAGATGGGCCAATCTGCTAGGTGCTGGTATACTACCCCTGGCGGTTGAGAGGTGATAAATCGAATTTGATAATGTTCCTGCTTTAAAAAGAAATACCAAAGTAGGGTCGCCAATAGTGCGAAGCCTACCAACCATTTCAATTTGCTCATTATTCGTTCACTTTCATTTGCAATCTTTCGTTTACTAAAGTACCCACTTTCATTCCTTGATGCAAGCCTTCTTCAATCGCAGCACGATAATGAATACCCCCATACATTCTGGAAATGGCAGCCTCTTGGGCCGCTTTGATAAAGGATGGGAAGCTACGAACCGGCAAGCCATATGGTATTTCAGTGTCATCCAAAAATTCAAAATTATCGCCATACACATTGGTCAATACCATAGCAGAGGCACCTGAAACCACCGAGTGACCGCTACTGTATTCGGGAAATGGGGGTGTTTGAAGTATGGGCTTCCAATTTTCATCCAGATGCTGGTTGATGAGGGTTTCCGGACGTATCAAATTGGAGCGGTATTTTTCGTCCCAGCAGCTGATGAATCCATCGAATATACCAATAGAGGTTTTGGTATAAGCATATACGGTATTATTGAAATCACTTTCGGTATTTCTTGTGGCAATTTCTGCGATACCCATCCAGTGTGCCCCTGGGGTTATCTTCTTGGTGGCAAACATCAAGTGGCCACGTGTAACGGATACATAAGGGTTGCAATCCCAGAATTGGGCAATGGCCACTTCTTCCGATGCGTCCCCTTTTTCGGAAATCTCTTTTCCAACAGTGTAAACTTCCATGAGTTCCTTGTGGAAATCGGTTCCTTCCTCCATAGAAAATGCCGGAGGAGGAACGGGCTTGAATTGAGAAGCCGAATCTAATACAAAGGGACGAATTTTATTCCAATGCGGCTCAATCCCATCCATATAGGCGGGCGGTGTTGGTTGCCAGCGAGCAGGATCCTCCGTAATCACAGTAAACTTGGGCATGGTCCGTGTTTCTTTATAATTGTCACCATCCATCCACTCCTTGATAAAAGCAGCTACCTCCATTCCATAGGCTTCGCTCGCCATGAATTCTTCGGGGTTTTGTTTTTTCCATACGGCATAAAGACTGTCTCTGTAAGCTTCCATACGTTCTTCTGAAAATACAACCGATTTGCTTACATCCATATGGGCCACTAAGGCAGCCAGTTGATAGTTAACCGCTGGATCCGTAGTTGTTGGAATTGGCTTAAGATGCTTGATTTGTCCCGCCAAGGAACGCAGGCTTGAATCTTTTTGGGCAACAATTTCGTAGGCGGCAATATTCGGATAGGCATAAATGCGCGCAGCTACGGGAGGTGAAAAGATATCGTGAACCATGATCTCGGTTACCTTATCCACGCCATTCCGATAATCATCGGCGGTGATAACAATCGGGGCTTCTTTTTTACAGCTCCAAAGGACCAGTGAGGTCAATGCCATAACGAGATACTTATTCCATGATTTCATAAACTTCTGCTTTGTCATTATTATATACGATTAAAAGATACTTTTTGTGGTTATGTGTAAATGTTTCAAGGTGGCGAACCGATTTCTGTGTCATTTCCAATCCGATTTCACTCCCAAGCAAATAGTCGTTTGGTGAGGACATCAGTGCTCCTGGGAAACTATCGTATCTTCCATGGAACGGTATGACCCCAAAATAATTTCCGCCCATCAACGCTTCCTCTTTTCCATCTCCATTGAAATCCGAAACTTCAAAAGCCATGATGGGGGATACTTGCATGGGTAAGGCAAAGGGCACAAATTGATACGCGCCATTGTCGTTTTTCAAATAGCCAGACAATAAGGTATTCACTTCTAAAACTCTGGCTTTATTCAAATGCTCCCCGAAGATTTCCTCTATAGATTTTCCAGCAAAATCTTTATAGTTTGTAAAGATCTTACGAAGAAACACCATCTGACTCGACAAATCATCCAAACCCAAAAGCGGAACATATTTTCCTTCTTTGAAAACCGCCACTACTGTTTCCGTAGTACCATTGTCATCAAAATCAGCGTAGAATAATTTCATTGGATGGTCGGAGGTAGCCATGAATTTGCTGTTTCCACCCCAATTTCCTAAGAGATAATCGGTATCCCCATCATGATCGATATCGAAAGGTTGAATGGCCTGCCATAATCCTTTGGTGGGATCTTTGAGTCGTTTTGTATCTTGAAATCCTTCCGAGGTGGCTTCAAAGAATTTGGGTTCCATCCATTCTCCAACTACAATCAAATCCTTGATGCCGTCTCCCGAGAAATCGTCCCAAAGGGCATCTGTCACCATTCCGATACGACCCAGTACTTGGCGATTACCATTGGCATTTATAATTTCCGATTCTGGGATGTTGCCGAAATCAAAGGCATAACTATGATTGCCGATAAAAGTATTTCCGTCAGCCGATTTCAATACTTTGGCATTAACCATCTCATCACCTAGGAATGATTTTTTTACCTCAGTTGGAGTAATGGTATATTCTCGATTTCGTAGCTGATGCTTCGAGGGACTTACCACATTACCGCCTGACAATACTTTTAGGGAAAGCGAACCATCACCTATGGTTCGCACTATTGCAGCCACATCTTCAGACATAGAATCCTTTTCTACTTCCGGTAATGGCATTAAATGATAGCCATTAGAATCTTGAATGTATACTTGGGCTTTGCTTCCTTGAGCCCCGCCAAAGAAAATATCTTCCTGCCCGTCAAAATTAAAGTCGCCAAAGGCTAAGGCAGGCCCTCGATCGGAGACTTCATAGGGAATGAGTTTTTGATAGTTGAAATCGGTATGACCATCTTCTTTATGAACGTAGGTAATTCCCAAATTATCTGGAACTCTTTTGAAGTAAGTTGATTTCAGAGATTCGGAAGCAATAAATCTTTTGTTGGGTTGATAGGCAATCTTTAAGGATTGTGAAGCGGGAACCTCATATAATGTTTGCTCGAAACGATCGGGCCAAACCACGATTATGGAATCTGCCTTTATCTTATTACCCAGACCAAAATGACAAAGTGCTTGGGAAGTGGCCTGAAATCCATGGGTCGTGAATAGTTCTTGGTACTGTAGTTCACCTTCGGAGTAGCAATAAACTTTACTGCCAATTCCGAATGGATTTTGGTCTTTGTATTTCAAAGAAATAGCAATCGAATTGTTTTTATTCGTCGAATTGATATAGACACTGGCTACGGTATTGATATTATTGGTAACGATATCCAGGTCGCCGTCGTTGTCCAAATCACAAAGAGCAGAAGCGCCAGAGATGGTGGGTGCTCCATCAGACCAGCTATCGGAAACATCTTGAAAATGAAGTTCCTTATTTCCCTTGAAGAAATAGTTGCTCACTATTCCAGAAGGCATCATTTCGATGGCCTTTTGGTCTACCAGTCGACTATCGTTTAATTGGCGATGAATTTGTTCACTGGAAATGAAACGGATATAGTCCAAATTGTTCGGACGTTTAGGAATTCCGTTGGAAATGAAGAGGTCTTTTTCTCCATCTTGGTCATAATCGGCAAAAAGTGCGCTCCAACTCCAATCGGTCGCGGCAACTCCACTCAGCAAAGCCGTCTCCAAGTAGGGTTTTCCAGGTTGACTCGTAAACAACATGTTTCGGCTGTATTGATAATGATAACCGTATTGTTCGGTTCGCATCTTCAACGTTTGATACATATCATCTCCATCGGAGGCCTTGATGACAGCGTCATCCTCAGGTAACATATCCAAAGAAATCAGATCGGGCCATCCGTCATGATTGATGTCGGCAGCATCATTTCCCATTGAAAACCGACTTGTATGCCCAAAATAATTCTTAAGACTCTCTGTAAATGTACCATCTCCGTTGTTCAGATAGAAGTAATCGTCTTCATGAAAATCGTTGCCAATATATAAATCTGGAAATCCATCTTTGTTGAAATCTGCCACAGAGATGCCAAGTCCGTACCCATTCACACCCCCGTAAATTCCTGCTTCTTCACTTACATCGGTGAAACGATTACCATCATTACGAAGCATTCGGTCTCCTGTTTTTTCATTGCGTTCCGAGCGGATTTGAGCCCGGCCAAATGACTCTTGGGTATGTACAGCATGATTCAGAACATAAAGATCCAAATCACCATCCAAATCATAGTCGAACGCTGCTGCATGGGTGCCATAGCATCGTAGATCTAAACCAAATTCTTTTGATTTCTCCGTAAAGGTACCGTCACCATTGTTCAGATAGAATTCGTTGTGCCCCTCAAAACCATTGATTCCGACAACGGCCATGACATATAGATCCAACCAACCATCCCCATTTAAGTCGGCCATTAAAACCCCGGTATTCCAATCACTATCTCCAGCAACTCCAGCCTGTTCAGTGATGTCCTCGAACTGCAAATTACCCTTATTCAAATAGAGTTTGTTGGGCTGCTGGTTGGAGGAGAAGAATATATCTACCAATCCATCATTGTTTATATCTCCAGCCGCAACACCACCTCCATTGTAGAAGTACAGGTAATCCAGGATATTCAAAGAATCCGATTCTATCACCGTATTTTCAAAAGCAATTCCAGAACTTTTGGAATCCAATAATTGAAATAAAGTGGGTTCCTGCTCCTTTTCCTGTTCACAGGCAAGGAAAACGATTCCTAATAGGAGTAGGCCATATTTAGTTAGATACTTCAAAAACTCTTGGTTTTTCATCGTTAATGGCCACTACGATATACGTACTACCGTTTTTGTCTTTAAACTGTTGTATATGTTTGATTTCCTCACGAATGAAGAAGCCGCTGTCGTTATATTCTTGCCAGGTAAAATCACCCTTGCCATCATTCAAAAGAACGCTTCCATAATCGGCATCCAACCTTGAAAACTGTGGACGGAATTCGAAGTTATTACCGCCCATAATGATGTCCAAATTACCATCCTGATTAATATCGGTACAGGTAATACCGCATACACAAGATAATTGGGTACGGGTGGGAAGTGCTTTAATTTCAAAGGTCCCATTACCTTGGTTAAGGGCGATGAGGGTTTCCGATGTATTTACACTTTTCATGGAAGTACGGTCCATCACTGCCTTTGGGAATAACTCCTGAATAGATTTCCCGGCATATTCGGAAGCCTTCAAGTTTTGTTTTTTCAAAGAAACCATTTGGGTGGTCAGTTCCCGTTTTTGATGGATAGGCATGTCTTTACCGTCCAATGTTTGGGTGATTATCTGTTCAAAAGTTCCATTATTATCGAAGTCATTTACCCAAAGTTTCATGACATTTTCCGAAGAGGGACGATAATGCAAGTTTTTCCCATGATTCCCCAGGATGAGATCTTCATCTCCGTCATTATCAACATCGGCAGCATATAAGGTGTTCCACCAGCCACTCAGATCTTTTAATGGGGATTCTTGTTCCACAAATGTACCGTTAGAAAACGCATATACCCTCGGGGATCCCCAGTCGGAAATGGTGACCAACTCCTTTTGGAAATCTCCGTTCAAATCCAACCATTTTGCGTCGGTAATCATACCACTAGCTTTTATTGCTTTGGTTGTAGGGTTTGACTTGTTGATGAAGTTTCCATCGCCTTGATTTTCGAGATAGAAATGTTCCGGATCCATGCCATATACCCCCACAATACTTCTTGACCCTACGAAAACATCTAGGTCGCCATCTCCATCGACGTCAAAAGGAGCAATGGTAGAAATATTATAAATATTGGTCATTTTAGGAAGGGACGTCTTACCAAAGTTTCCGAATCCGTCGTTCAAATAAAGACGGAGCGATTCCCTGTCTGCTTCATCCACTTGATTGCCTCCAGACCCAACCATTAAATCCAGATCTCCATCACCATCGGCATCAAAGAAAGCCGAAGCAGTGTCTTCAAAAGATGCATCTTCCGAAAACGCTTTATTCGACTTTAAGCTGAGGTTACCCTTACCGGTATGTATGTAAATACTGCCGGCCTGATCTTTCGCACCTCCAAGAAATACGTCGTCATTACCATCTCCATTTATGTCTCCTACGGAAAGGGTAGGGCCTTCTTGAGAAATTTTCTTCCCCAGCAATCCCTCGTAATCAAAGTCGTTATAGTTGTTTTCCTTATGCTCTGCCAGTTGATTGTTGGAGAGTTCCTTTAGGAAGGTCGGTTTGTTTTTCTGATTAGGAACCTTGTATATTTCTATGGCATCCGACTGTTTCAAATGTAGTGTCTGATTCACTCCAAGGCTTTCGAACTTGGATGTTTTGCCATTGGGCCAGATTACCCGTAGTGAATCAATTTTATCGGCAGTTCCCAACCCTATGGTCATTGGGTATTCCATAGAAGATTGAAACCCTCTTGAGGGAATCAATTCTTGAAAGACAATATTGTTATCATAATACATCTTGATACTGGTGCCAACGGCAAAAGGATTCTTTTCACCTCCTTCAAAGGTTAATTTAATGTAGTTGTAATGGTTCAAATCATTCGTGTGGTTTTCATACACAAAGGCCTGCATGTTGACATTATTTACCACCAAATCCAAATCACCGTCGTTGTCTAAATCCCCATAGGCTGCCCCATTCGACATACTGGGAACTCCTAGTCCCCATGCTTCGGCCACATCGTCGAAGGTTAGATCCTTTTTATTGTGAAAAGCATAGTTGGGAATAGGTACCACGGGCATTTTGTTGATGATGGAATCGATGGCTTCTTTTTTTCCGGTTAGTGCCATGTCTTGGATGATTTCATTAGCAAAGAAATCCACAAAGTCGAGATCGGTTAAATCGTGATTTATACCGTTTGTCACGTAGATATCACGGAAACCGTCATTGTCCATATCGAAGATCAATCCAGACCAGCTCCAGTCGGTTGCAGAAACCCCACTGAAATAAGCAATTTCAGAATAGGTCCCGTTACCATTATTCAACTGAAGTGTGTTCTGTATATACTGTTGATAGAAGTCTTTGCTCTGTTTTAGTTTAAAGACATTATACCCTTCAAATTCCATGACCGATTTCACGCGCTGGTCACCTTCAGGTAGCATGTCGGTGATAAAAATGTCGGCGTTTCCATCGTTGTTGATATCGGCCATATCGATTCCCATGGCTGAAAGGCATAGGTGGGAGGTCCAGTTTTTAATATCTTCCGTAAACGTACCATCTTGGTTATTGATATAGAGATAATCCCTTTCGTAAAAATCGTTAGAAACATAAATATCTGGATACAAGTCATTGTTCACGTCGCTCACCATAACGCCCAGACCGAAACCGATTAAACTCCCATAGATACCTGCCTCCTCGCTCACTTCAGTGAAGTGGTCTCCGTCGTTTCTAAGTAACATGTCCCCAACCCCGCGGAACATTTTAGGCACGTTCCAATCCTGTGCGCGTACGTCCCGCTGATGTGCAAAGCCCAGACTGCTAACGGGAATGTTACTATTGTTCAAAATATAAGCGTCCAAGTCACCATCTTTGTCATAATCAAAGAATGAAGCATGTGTGGTAAAACCTGTTTCTGCGAGATTGTATTCCTTCGCCATTTCTGTGAAAGTAAGATCCCCATTATTGATGTACAAATCGTTGTTATGGTTCTCTCCTTCCATGTTTCCGGCATTGCTCACATAGATATCAAGAAATCCATCACTGTTAACATCGACCATGGTGACACCTGTAGACCAAGGCTTGTTGCCTTCCACCCCGGCAGAGGCTGAAATGTCTTCGAAAACAAAATTCCCCTTGTTCAAGTACAATTTATTCTTCCCCATATTCGCAGTGAGGTAGATATCGGCAAGTCCATCATTATTTATGTCACCGATTGCCACACCCCCTCCGTTATAGAAGTTGCGATATTTGAAAATGTTGAAATCTTTTTGGTTCTCAACATCGTTGGAAAAGGTAATATTCGACTTTTCAGAAGATACCAAAGAGAACAAGGGAGTTGAAGTCTCCTCCTGTTTGGGTTTGGAATCAGGTTGGTTACAGCTTACTAAACCTAAGAATAGGGCAGCCAGTAGAAATCGCTTATTATTCATTGTACTCAAGTGTATTTCTTTTAATAAAAAGGGGTTTGTCATTATTCCTTACAATCATCCAAACGGTTTCACCCCGATAGGAGATGGGGAGTATTTTACGTCCTGCTCCGGATAAGGGGGGTAGTATTCCTTTGATTACTTCAATATTTCCTTCTTGAAAGCGAAGGAGCGTTCCGTGTTGTGCATCCAATCTACCGAGTTGTGTACTCAGCTCATAATTGTTTCCAATGATAAGAGCTTCCATCGTTTCACGAGTGCTAAAGTGATTTATGGCAATTGCATTGATAGTGGAAATTTGCGCTTCAAAAGGTAAAAGGTGTTTTTTAAAGGTTCCTTTACCCAAATTTTCAAAGAAGCAGCTACCCAATTCATAGACTTCTTTGCGAAGGGACTGCTTCAATTTCTCGGTCGAGAAGATCTCTGTGATCCTGGCGTTGGCAAATTCTTCGAAGGATAAATACTTTTTGTTTATCATGGGCATTTGTTTGGCTAACTCCTCTTTCGAAGACAGGGTAGTTTCAATGCCTTTGTAATAGTACGTGATTAGAGTTTCTTCCGAACCATTGTTATCGAAATCATTCTTGTACAGACGAATGGGTTCCTCGCGACCTGCTTTCATTCGGGAGTTCAATCCCCAGTTACCGGCTAAAATGTCCAAATCGCCATCGCCATCCATATCGGAAAGGACCAATGTATTCCACCATCCGTGGGTGAAATCCAAACCATTTTGGGAGGCTTTTTCGAATACTCCATCACCTTGGTAATATATTTGAATTGGCGTCCAGTCGCCAGCTGCAACAAAGTCCAAGGAGCCATCACCATTTAGATCGGACCACTGCAGGTCGTTGATTTGTCCGAGGGAAGGGGCTCCATTAAAAACATCCATAGTAACATCAACAAACGTTTCGTCCCCTTTGTTCTTGAAGAAATGATGCTCTGGATTCTTTCCGAATTCCTGAGCTATAGTATTTGCTAAGAAGGCCAAGTCGGGTAAGCCATCGGAGTCCCAATCGGCCACGCTCACCTTGGAAGCGTTCATGAATATTCCAACGAAGGCCTCTTCGTCCTTTTCGTAGTTCCCATTACGATTCCAATATAGGCGTGGAGAAGCGTTTTCGCCCGTGGTCAGTTCGTTACCTCCGCACACGACCACGAGATCTAAATAACCATCTTTGTTAAGATCAACGAATTGAGCATCTGTATCTTCAGCTAAGGCATTCGATAGAAATAGTTCCTGTTGGCTTGATGTAAAACCACCCTCTATCTCCTGTAAGAATAATTGGGCACTTTGTCCTTTACCCCCTCCAAAAAATACATCTTCAAGGCCATCATTGTTGACATCACCAACTGCGACTGCTGGGCCTTCATTTCCTAAAGCGAAGGGTAGAAGAGGATCTCTATTAAATTCAATGTTACTATTTTCTTTATGCTGGTAGTTAATTGGAAGGCCCACATTCGTGTAAAAAGACGCTGTATTTATTTGTTCAGCCGTATCCTGTAATAGAGCATTTGTATAAAGTGCCACTAACGTCTCGTTGGTATTTTGGGAAGTCAATACTTCTTGCTTTCCATCGGGCCAACGTATTTCAATGGAATCTACCATAGTTGCATTTCCTAATCCAAAAGTCAGTTCCGGTGCGCTGGAAGAAAGGAAACCTTTGGTGGGATAGTTTTCTTTGATGTGCTTTTTGTTGCCGTTGTAGACTATTACTTGGGCACCAATACCAAAGGGATTGGTATGTGGACCCTGGAGTCGAATTTTCAAGAAATGATGCTCGGGATAGAAGGAATCGGAATGGTTTTCTAGAAGAAATGCTTCCTGGTTTACATTGTTCACCACCAAATCCAAATCACCGTCATTGTCCAAATCGGCATAAGCTGAACCATTGCTGTAAGAGGGGAGACGCTCGAACCAACTCTGTGTAACGTCTTCAAATCGATTGTCTCCTAAATTCTTAAAGAAGTAATTCGGTGTTTTTTTGGCCGGAATTTTTTCAATAAACGCCATTTCTTTTTCTGTCATACCTTGGCCAAGTGCTTTTTGAATGGTTTCGTTGGCGATGAAATTGATAAAATCCATATCATTGGTGGCGCCCAATATCCCATTTGATATATAAAGATCGTTAAGGCCGTCATTATCAAAATCGGCAATTAAAGGACTCCAAGACCATTCGGTGGCGGCTATACCACTGAGGTAACCAGTTTCACTGAAAGTCCCGTTTCCATTGTTCAGTTGAAGCGCATTTTGCATATACTGATGTGCGTAGCCATTCCGTATATAATTCTGATAGATTTGATAATTGAATTCCGTTCCGGAAGTTTTATAGGTTTTAGTGTCTTCCGGCAACATGTCTAGGGAAACAATATCGGGGTATCCATCATTATTGATGTCGTGAATGTCATTGCCCATGGAATAATGCGTGGTATGTCCAATGACGGAATCGCTTTGGTGGATTACCTCGATAAAGGTTTTGTCACCATTGTTAAGGTAGAGGTAGTCGTTTTCAAAGAAGTCATTGGAAACATAGATATCTGGAAATCCGTCATTATTAAGATCACTCATAGACACACCAAGTCCGTAACCAAATTTGCTTTGAAAAATCCCTGCCTTTTCAGAGACATCCACAAAAAGTCCGTTTTGGTTTTCGAAAAGTTTGTCCCCAGATTCTCGATTGGGTATGAAACGATTGCTGCCCTTCCCGTAATTTTGATTCGGGTTCGTGCTATGATTTAAAAGAAAGAGATCCAGGTCTCCATCATTGTCATAATCAAAGAAGGAGGCTTGGGTGGAGAATCCTGAAAAGTCGAGTTGGTAGTCTGCAGCGGCTTCTTTGAAATGCGGTATGCCCAGATCATTGGGTCCTTGGTTGACATAGAGTAGATTTTTTCCTTCAATGGAACGATAGTTTCCAACTTTACAGAGATAAATATCCAAATAACCATCGTTATTGATGTCGACTATAGAAACACCGTTCGTCCAGCCACTATCATTTAGTATCCCGGCAGGAATGCTGAAATCTTTGAATTTCAATCCACCCTCATTAATGTATAAAGCATCTGGAATCTGATTCCCAGAAAAGTAGATATCTATGAAGCCATCATTATTGAAATCGGCTGTGGCTACCCCTGCGCCATTATAGAAGTAGATGTAGTTAAGGATGTTTAATTCGGGAGTCGAAGTAATGGTATTTTGGAAGGTAATACCACTTTGTTCCGACGGGATTAATTCGAAAAGAGTAGGTGCCTTTTCAGAACAACCAGAAAGGAATAGTGCCAGAAAAAAAAACCGATAACAAATGCGAAATGTCATTTAGGAAATCAATAGGATTTGTCAGCCAACCAATTGGCTGCCAAGGTACATTTTAGAGGAGCGGCCAAGGGATAATAAAACTTAAAAAAGATTAATGAAAAGTTAATGATTATTGGGTTTAAATGAAAAGAGCCGACTTTCAAGTCGGCTCTTTTTATGATAAATACTATATGGATTAGTATCCAGGGTTTTGTACCAAGTTCGGGTTAGAAAGCAAGGCGTTAACTGGAATTGGGTATAGGTTCCATTTTGAATCACCTACAGATTCTGGGTTTTTGAATTCCCAATCTCTGGTGAACTGATCGAAACGAATCAAATCGTTTCTTCTCCAGAACTCTACATACAATTCACGACCTCTTTCTGCTAACATGTCAGACTCAGTAACACTTCCAAGTGGAGAAGCACCACGAAGGGTACGAAGTTCGTTAACCATTGCAGTAGCATCTTGACCGGAACGCATCATAGCTTCAGCTTTCATCAAGAAAGCATCTGCATAACGGAAAACGATCTCATGGCTACGGAAAGAACCTCCTTCTTGACCTGGGTGATACTTGATGATACGGATACCAGTGTTTTCACCGTTACCAGACAAACCTGGAAGTTCTTTTGTGAACACCAATGGGTTACCTGGACGATCTTTTAGAATAGAACCATCTTCATCATACTGTTGTCCGATTAGGAATCCATAACCGATACCCAAGTTTTCAGAGTTGGCATTAGTGTTATCTGGCACCCAACCTCTACGCTCTTCTTGACCGTCACCTGCGAAGTTGGAGTTAGGGTTACCTTCAAAGCTATCATAAAATTCAGCTAGAGTGGTAAATCCATTCCATCCTCCACCAGTGTTGTCTGGAGAGTTTTGATTGTAGTGAAGACCATTCCAAATACGGTTACCAACACCAGTGTTGGCATACCAGATGGTTTCGTTATCGATTTCTTGTCCGAAGATATCGAAATAACCTTGTACCAAACCGTAACCATCAGCAGTGATTGCATCAACTGCATCGATAACTCTTTGGTAATTTGGCGCACTTCCTGTGTAACGTTGAGAGTTTAATTCAACTTTAGCCAATAAGAAATTACCGGCGGCACGAGATGCTCTATTGTTTTCTTCGCTTGGACCTCTTGATGGAAGGTTAGGGATCGCAGCGTTTAGATCATCAATAATGAAGTTATAGGCTTCACTTGCAGATAAAACGATTGGATCTACTTCTGGACCATCGGTAGGTTGACGGAAAGGAGCAACTCCCCACATATCCAACACGAAGTACATACTGAAAGCACGCAAGAAACGGGCTTGAGCTGCTTGTTCTGGTGTTGGATTACTTAGTGGATCAATAATCTGAGATGCACGCAATACATTCTGGTTTAGGTTGTTCCAAACTGTAAGGATGTATTGGTGAGTTGGACTCCAAGTGTGAGAATGCAAGGTTCTCCAAATTCCATTATCCCCCCAGTCGGTACCACGAGTTGGTACCAAGGTCTCATCTGTTGAAACCTCGTTAAGGGCGAAGAAATTTGCTTGGTCTCCAAGCTGTCCATAAGTGTCATTGTATAAGTTTGTGATGGAGGCGTCAACATCGGCAACACCTTCAAACACAGTCGAACCTTCAGCGATAATAGAGTCAGTTTCCTCTATTTCAAGATCCGTACAGGATACAGTTAGTATTGACAGAAACGCGATCGGTAGGATCGATTTCATGTGTGTTAAAAAGCTTCTTTTCATAATCATCTTTTTTTAAAATTTTGCGTTTAATCCTAATGTGAATGTTCTTGGTCTTGGATAGGCTGCATAGTCAATTCCAAATACTGGCAGACCATTCAATAGGTCACCACCAGCTGGCGAGCTGCTTACTTCTGGATCAAGACCTGAGTAATCGGTAATTACGAACAAGTTTTGACCAGTAACTGAAAGAACAAGAGATGAGAAGAAGGCTTCGTCTTTAAGTGGCCAAGCATAGCTGATGCTGGCATTTTGCATTCTAATGAAATCTCCGCTTTCTAAGAATCGGGTTGATACCTCAGCAGCTGCGTCAAACGACTCACCAGTTGTCAATACATCTGGAGTTACGTTACGACCACCTCGGAAGGCACCGGCTGTGAAGAAAGCGTTAGCTGTGTTGTTATAGATATAGTGTCCGAACTGTCCAGCGAAATAAGCGTTGAACGACCAGTTCTTGTACGTTAAGGAAGTTGAAAGACCTCCGGTCAAGTCTGGAAGGGCACTCTTTCCAACAAATTTTTGTACGTCTTCTTGGATAGGTTGTCCTGTTTCTGGATCGAATCCTTCAAATTCACGCAAGAAGAAAGAGAATAATGGTTCTCCAGCAGCAAGCTTCTGAGCGAAAGCGTTGGAAAGACCTTGTCCACGGATAGTACCTGCGTTAAATTCTCCTTGAAGTTCTTCCACCATGTTTTTGTTGTATGCTGCGTTGATGTTAACGTTCCAGTTGAAATCATCGGTATCGATGAAATCATAGCTCAAACTAACTTCAAGACCTTCGTTCACTACTTTAGACCCTGGAAGGTTGATGAAAACGAATGGTTGTACAGCTGGCTGAGCTGAAAGTACGTTGAACAATAGATCGGTAGTTTCCTTACGATACACATCCAAGCTACCGTTGAAACGGTCGTCATTGAATCCGAAATCAAGACCTACAGCATACTGAAGGGTTTCTTCCCATTTCAAATCTGGGTTCGGGAAAGAAACGTCAACTAGACCAGGGATGTTGATATCACCACCATCGCTGATTACATCTCCTCCAGCAAAACGCTGTCTTTGAGTAAAGTTACCATATCCTAGACCTTCTTGGTTACCAGTAATACCAGCTCCCAAACGTAGTTTCAAAGTAGAAACGGAATCACCTACGAAATCTTCGTTGTGGATTTTCCAAGCGAAAGCTCCAGAAGGGAAGTAACCATAACGGTTGTTTTCACCAAAACGAGTAGAACCATCAGCACGGATTGTAGCAGTGAATAAATACTTGTCGTTGATAGTATAGTTGATACGACCAAAGTAAGACTGTAGTTCGTCTTTGTTATCGTAAGTATCAGCAAACAATGATTTGGTTGCCAAGTTGTTCAAATCGGT
>CAZOSF010000009.1:51197-52262 GCA_964582415.1 uncultured Alteromonas sp. | reverse complement strand
TCAATAACTTGGTCGTATTCGTCTGGTGTAGTGGTTGTTACTTTTCCGATCAAACTTCCATCCACGGGAGTGTGTGAAGCGATAAGTGAATCTCCAGGGAGCCATTCGGTTCCTGTGGAAGTTCCATAATTAATTTCTTGAATGCCTAATTCTTGAAGGGCTTTTTCCATCCCAAAGGCGGTTGCAACCGTACTCATAGAAATTTTAAGTTTTTGGTGTTATCAATAGGCACAAAGGTACGATTTTCATTAGGCTTTAGCTCTTAATAAAATGAAAAAAGAAAAGGCTTCCGAAGAAGCCTTTGATATACGCTAAGTCCATTCTTAATCTGCTGTGAATCTCGGATCTGTTTCCATAACCGTTCCACATTTGTCACAGGTACGAAGTGCTTCCGAATTATAATACTCCTTAAAATGGGGAAGAAAATCCTTTTCTATATCGTGCAGTTCGAAATACACTTCGTGAAGTTTGTGGTTGCAATTATCGCAAAACCATAAGAGCCCATCGGTATACCCCCTGCCAGCACGTTTACGTTCCACGACCAATCCTATAGATCCCTCACTTCTACCGGGAGAGTGCGGTACTTTTGCAGGATGGAGATACATGTCCCCAGGTCCAAGGTGCATTTCCTTTCGTTCCCCATCTTCTTGAATCACCACGCAAATGTTGCCCTCCAATTGGTAGAAGAGCTCCTCGGTTTCGTTATAATGATAGTCCTTTCGGGCGTTTGGCCCGGCAACAATCATCACGATATAATCATCAGATTCTACATAGAGGTTTTTGTTTCCCACCGGGGGTTTAAGCTTATCCCGGTTTTCCTCTATCCACTGGGTTAAGTTGAAAGGTTTAGAAATAGCCATTGCCGCATAATTATGTGTTCGCATAAAAATACGGCAAAAGCGTTTAATCTAAAAATCAAGTGCAATTTTACTTGCGGTAGAAAATTTGCGTGAAGTAATAACGTCCCAAGTTGTTTTGGACAACTCCAAATCCGGAGTGGGTATAATTCCCTTCCATAACATCCCTGTGTGCCGGACTGTTGATCCACGCATTAACTAGAGCTTC